>JAPORK010000195.1 GCA_026710285.1 Endozoicomonadaceae bacterium
TTAATGCTGCCAGAAACATTCTTGCGCTCGGGCATGAGCGTCTCGCAGGAGGAATCCCCTTCCTTTAGGGAGGGGAGGATGTCAATGCAGTGCTCTTTTTCCACCCCGGCAATGATTTCAGTTTCTGATGCATGACAATTGCCTGATACTTCAGATAATCTGATTTTTTCAATAAAGTCTTTTTTTCGATAGAACAGCCCTGCTCAGTTTGAAAGTGTTCGTTGACTCTGTCACAAAATTCTAAAATAGTGAGGTTTTTACTAATTATGGTGAGAAATAAAATGAAGAAATTTTTAGCACTTTTATTTTTTTATCTACGACAGTTCACGTAAAGTGGGCCACTAATCAACATAACGAGTTTGACACTGGAAAACTTCATCACTTTAGATGCGACACCGTAAAAAATTGATGAACATATCAAAAAGAACGAAACTCATAGCTACAATAGGTCCGACATGTGAAAAATAAATTTTCACTCCAGTTTTGCGTGTGATCACTTTATTTGAGCAGGGATATTTTTATAATTAATGTGTTTTGTAAATGATAAGAATATAAAATTTGTTTTTATCTGTTTACAGAAAGGTACAATAAATTTACACTGCTGTTTTTGAATGGAGCTATTTTTGAATGTTTTTAACAGTTAAAATTGCCTTGCAAAAATACTATTTATTTGAATATTTATACAACAGGTTAACTCTTGATCATCACTGAAAGTTATAACAGAGAAGATGGTAGCTACGTCTTAAACAACCACAAAAAAAGTACGTCATTGCTAAGAAATTATTTTAAAAAAATTAAAGAAAAAGAAGGGCATTCTTTTTTTAAGTATGTAAGTAATGAAATTCAATGTACAGCAGAGCTTTTTTTTAAATCCTGTTTTTTATCTTGTATTTCTCACCCACTTAAAAAGTTTTATTCCTGTGTTTCCGGAGAGCAGGTCAGGCTTAATACCGGAACAGATATTCAGGATAATATTCGGACTATAAGTCGTTATCAAAACTGGGATAATTGGCAGGAAATTGGTGAGTATATGCAAAATTCACCAGGAATATGTTATGGAATGACAGCGCAGTTCGGTATTGCATTGCTTAATTCACATAATGGAGAATCAGAGGGTCTTACTTACGAAAAATTTTTGCTTTATCTTGATATATTAACAGGTAACAGTAATGAGGAGATTTATTTTAACGAAAAAGATACAAAAGATCTGCAGAATTTTGTAGAAGAACTAATGATATATCAGATACGAGGAATCCTCAACCTTGAAAAGCAGAGTGTTTTTAAGGCTTCAAAGACATTAGGTAAAGATTTATGCTGTGTGTTTAAGCATAATTTTGTGGCTTTAGAGGAGGAAGAATTTATAGAGCAGTTTATAGATCTTTTAGATGAAAAACTGAATAATAATAAGTATTTTTATATTCATATTTGCACGAGTGATCATGCCACTGGTTTAGGCTTTCGTGATGGTAAAGCTTTATTTTATGAACACAGATGTTGTCATTATCGGTATGGTGAAAAAATTCAATATGCCAGGGAGTTTGATTTAAATTCACAGGCAGAGAAAGAGAAGTTAGCAGAGTTTATATTTTTTTCATACAACGAGGAGGAAGACTATAGCAAAAAAGTGAAGTTCCATCTGCGTGGTTATGCACTAGAGACTGATGATTGATCGATCATAGTCAAAGTTAGCATAGCGCTGGTTTTATAAAAAGAGTACAGTATGATCATACCAACGGAGCTATGCAACGATGGAGTTGTGAAGTTGTGACATCTCTCACCCAGGGGCTTCGACAGGCTCAGCCCACGTTTTCTTGCCTTCTAACAGACTCAGTCTGTGGTTTCATGCCAGATAAGGCTGATATATTTAGTAGCAGGATCTGCTTGAGGAAGGGTAAAAAATAACAGCCTGAAAAATCTAATTAACAGACAGCTTCAGGGAGGGGATATAAAGCGGTTTTGTTTAAATTTTTTTGCTGTTTTTCTATTTCTGTGTTTAAATACACTCTGCCGCAGGACTGGCGGTTTGAGCCTTTGGAGAGCTTAAGACTTGTGTAACAATTTTGTTGCCTTAGCTGTTCTCTGTGAATTAGGCATTCCCTTCCTCAGGGAGAGGAAGAAGTCAAAAAATTAAAGGTATCTAAAGGTATTGTAGTGAATTTTCCTGCTCATTTTGCTGTAATTGTCGTTGGTGGAGGTCATGCCGGCACTGAAGCTGCGCTGGCTGCAGCCCGTATGGGTGTGCCTGTATTGTTGATTACCCACAATATAGATACATTAGGGCAGATGTCCTGCAATCCGGCCATCGGTGGTATTGGTAAAAGTCATCTGGTCAGAGAAGTCGATGCATTAGGCGGCATCATGGCTAGAGCAACAGATAAAGCAGGTATTCAGTTCAGAGTACTTAACAGCCGCAAAGGACCGGCTGTACGTGCAACCAGGGCACAAACCGACCGGTTACTCTATAAACAAGTGATTCAGCAAACACTTGAAAATCAAGATAATTTATGGCTCTTTCAGCAGAGTGTTGATGACCTAATCATCACAAATAACCGTGTCACCGGTGTTATCACTCAAATGGGATTACGCTTTACCGCTAACACAGTTATTATAACAGCTGGCACTTTTCTTGGCGGACGTATCCATATCGGTTTAGAAAATTATGCTGGTGGACGGGCAGGTGACAAGCCTTCCGGTACACTTGCGCGGCGCTTGCGGGAATTACCGTTTAGAGTCGAGCGTTTGAAAACTGGTACTCCGCCACGTATTGATGCACGCACTGTTGATTTTTCAGTTATGCAGGAACAAAAAGGTGACACCCCTGTCCCGGTAATGTCTTATTCCGGATCGGTGCAGGATCATCCCCGACAAGTTTCCTGTTATATTACCCATACCAATGAAAAAACGCATGAAATTATCCGTCAGGGACTTGACCGCTCTCCTATGTATACAGGAGTTATTGGAGGCGTCGGTCCCAGATATTGCCCCTCGGTAGAAGATAAAATACAACGCTTTGCCGACAAAAACAGCCATCAGGTTTTTATTGAACCAGAGGGGCTGCAAAGTAATGAGTTATATCCAAATGGTGTCTCTACCAGCTTACCCTTTGACATTCAGATAGAAATGATTCGCTCCATTAAAGGTTTGGAGCAAGCGCATATTATTCGTCCCGGTTATGCCATTGAATATGACTATTTTGATCCGCGTGATCTTAAATTCTCGCTGGAAACTAAATTTATCGAAGGGCTTTTCTTTGCCGGACAAATTAATGGTTCAACGGGCTATGAAGAAGCAGCCGCACAGGGGTTGCTGGCAGGAATAAACGCTGCCCTCAAAGCACAACAGAAAGCCAGCTGGCATCCTCGCCGGGATGAGGCTTACATGGGGGTGATGATTGATGATTTAATTACCAACGGCACAACAGAGCCTTATCGTATGTTTACCAGTCGGGCTGAGTATCGCTTACTGCTAAGAGAAGACAACGCAGATTTACGCCTGACAGAAACTGGCTATGCACTCGGTGTTGTAACTGATATGCAATGGAAAGCTTTTTCTCAGAAAAAACAACAGATCAGGACTGAAACCAACAGATTAAAAACAACCTTTATCCATCCTAACACAGAAGCAGCAGAGAAAATAGCTAACAAAACCGGACAAGCGCCTGAGCGTGAATATAATCTGCTGGAACTGCTTAAACGTCCTGAATTTAAATATAGTGATATTGCAAATCTGGCAGAGAGCGCAACGGTCAGTGCACAGGTTGCTGAGCAAATTGAGATCAGTATAAAATATCACGGTTATATTGAGCGCCAGCAAAAAGAAATTGAGCGTATGCGTCACCATGAAGAAACCATTATTGCAAACCTTGACTATAGTAAAATTCCGGGTTTGTCTAATGAAGTCAGACAAAAGCTGGAAGCACACCAGCCGGAAACTTTAGGGCAGGCTTCCAGAATTTCGGGGGTTACACCGGCGGCTATTTCATTGTTGCTGATATATTTAAAAAAACAGAACCTGTTGCGTTATAAAAAAGCAGAGTCGCGACGAACAGGTTAATTTTGCTTTTCCTGCATTAACCGGGTAACCGTATCCACAAGAACTTGTGTTTGTGTATCAACCTCTATATTTACATAATCATTTATCTTACGGTTAACTAAAATCGTTCTGCTGAGTGTTTCGGGAATCAGACCGACACAAAACCGGTCTGCTTTAACCTCTCCAATAGTCAGGCTGACTCCGTCAATGGCAATATAGCCTTTATGAAAAATGTAAGCGGCAATGACTTTTGGCAATGATAACCACAAAGTACAGTTATTTTCGCTTTCGTGGCGTTCCACCACTTTAGCCATTGATAAAATGTGACCAGAGAGCTGATGCCCACCTATTTCATCACCAAAACGGGCTGCACGTTCAACATTGACTTCATCTCCTTCTTGAAGCAAGTTGAGATTAGTTACCCGCAAAGTTTCCTGCATAACATCAAAAGTGACCTGAAGACCATTAATTGAGGTGACCGTAAGACAGCATCCATTCACTGCGATGGAAGCCCCTGTTACCAGGTTATTAAGCATATCCTCTGCCATACTTAGCGTTAATATACTGAAATCTTTTTTTTTTCTGACACGGGTCACACAAGCTATTCCCTGCACAATACCTGTGAACATAATATACCTCAGATGTAAACTAAACGTCACTGCCTGTAAAAAATAAATCTAACCTTTAATACCAGGTTAAATGAGTACCATTATCAAGATGATTTTGCAATGTTTCGTTAGAATTTATTTTTGCTGCCTCTTGCTTAAATTGTCTTATCATTTCGTTTATAAAAAGAAATTTAATTATTGGTTTGAGTATATCCAGGTCCGGACGGAACTAATAAGAGAGTCTCTTTTACTATACGAGAAAAAGTTGTTTATTCAAACAGTGCATTGTATAATCAATCAACCTCATAAGTAACACTGCTGCGCAATATCATAATTATATTGATTATAAAGTCATAATAACTATGAAACATAAAGCTGTTCTGTACAAAAGTTATGCTATGCGTTAGCCTTCTGAAATTATGATAATATACCGGGGGTCCTGATATTAATGATTATTACAGAAAAACAAACCGAAGACTCTACACAAAGCAGACAACATTGCAGCGATGAAAATTCATTAAGATCACTTGAGCAACATTATGCTTTTATACACAGACATATTGGTATTGATGATGCATCAATGCAGGAAATACTCTCCTTTCTTGGCGTAAAATCGCTGGAAGAACTGTTACAAAAAGCGGTACCTCAGGATATTTTACAAGATGATTCCGGGGAATTGTCAGCATTGTCAGAGCAAGCAACCCTCGCTTATCTGTTTAAATTGCTCAAAAAAAATCTTCCGCATCGTAGCTTTATCGGGATGGGGTATTATGGAACAGAGCTTCCAAGTGTCATTTTACGTAATGTTCTGGAAAATCCCGGCTGGTATACCGCCTATACGCCATATCAGGCTGAAGTTGCTCAGGGTCGTATGGAAATGTTACTCAATTTTCAGCAACTCACTTTAGATTTAACCGGTATGGAAATTGCTTCTGCCTCTTTGTTAGATGAAGCAACCGCAGCAGCTGAAGCTATGATGATGGCACGCCGCATTACCAAAAAACATAAAACTAATATTTTTTATGTTGATCAGTCTTGTCATCCACAAACCATTGATGTTATCAAAACACGTGCTGAATATATGGATATTGAAGTTGTTACAGGACCCGCTGATCAGGTCAGTCAATATGATATTTTTGGTGTATTGTTTGCTTATCCTGGCACCTTTGGAGACATTCATGATTACAAAAATCTGATCAGCACTTTGCATCAGAAAAAAATAATCGTTGCGATGGTTGCAGATATGATGAGTCTGGTGATGCTTGAATCTCCGGGTCATCTTGGTGCTGATATCGCTTTAGGTTCCTCGCAGCGATTTGGTGTTCCGATGGGGTTTGGTGGACCTCATGCGGCTTTTTTTGCTACAAAGAACGAATATAGCCGGAGTATGCCGGGACGTATTATTGGTCTGTCGATTGACAGCCGTGGGCGACCTGCTTATCGAATGGCTTTACAGACCAGGGAGCAGCATATCCGTCGTGATAAAGCAACCAGTAATATTTGTACTTCTCAGGTCTTATTGGCCAATATCGCAGCTTGTTATGCTATCTGGCATGGACCACAGGGTTTGCAAAAAATTGCACGACGCATCCATCGGCTGACGAATATTTTTGCAGCCGGACTGGCGCAATATTCGATACAACCTGTAAACAGTTCATGGTTTGATACACTCACCTTCAGCCCAGAGAATAAACAGGCAATCCTTGCAAGAGCAGCATCTTATAAGGTGAATCTGCGTATTGCAGAAAATGAAGGTTTCCTGGGGGTTTCTCTGGATGAAACAACAACACGGGAAGACATTATTACCTTATGGAATATTTTCCTCGGAGAGGATCATCAGCTGACTATTCAATCAGTAGAAGCGACCTTACCTGAAATATCCGCGGCAATTCCATCTTCATTGTTGCGCACAAGTGCTGTTTTATCCCATGATGTTTTTAATCGTTACCACTCAGAAACAGCGATGATGCGTTATCTGAAAATGCTGGAAGAACGTGATCTGACTCTGAATCGCTCGATGATTGCTTTAGGCTCATGTACGATGAAGCTTAATGCAGCAACAGAAATGCTACCGGTCACATGGTCACAAATCACTGATTTGCATCCTTTTGCTCCCCGAGAGCAGGTTGCAGGTATGTTGGAGATGATTGCTGAGCTTGAAAGCATGTTAAAAACAATCACCGGTTTTGCAGCCATCAGTATGCAGCCTAATTCCGGTGCGCAAGGTGAATATGCAGGCTTACTGACGATTCGGCGTTATCATCAAAGCCTTGGTGAACAACAGCGAAATATCTGCTTAATTCCTACTTCTGCCCATGGAACCAACCCTGCTTCTGCCATAATGTGTGGTATGAAAGTAGTGTTGGTTGATTGTGATAAAGAAGGTAATGTTGATGTACAACACCTAAAGGAAGCTGCGCTAAAACATAGCAAAAATCTTGCGGCTTTAATGATTACTTATCCTTCCACACATGGTGTTTATGAAGAAGGTATCAGAGATATTTGTGATATCGTTCACCAAAATGGTGGTCAGGTTTATATGGATGGCGCTAACATGAATGCGCTGGTAGAAATTGCAAAACCGGCATCATTTGGTGTAGATGTGATGCATATTAATCTGCATAAGACATTTTGTATTCCTCATGGAGGAGGTGGTCCTGGGATGGGTCCTATAGGTGTTGCTGATCATCTTGGGTGTTTTTTACCCGGCCATGGTATTATAGCTATTGATAATAAACAACAGGGTCCACCTGTCAGTGCTGCACCATGGGGGTCGGCGGCTATTCTGCCTATTTCATGGTCTTATATAAAAATGATGGGCAGCAAAGGTTTACGAAAAGCCACAGCCATCGCTATTATGAGCGCAAATTATCTGGCCAAACACCTTGCAGCTTATTACCCGGTTCTTTATCGTGGTAAGAACGGTTGGTGTGCACATGAATTTATTATTGATCTTCGACCAATTAAAGTTGCAACAGGCATCAGTGATGAAGATATTGCCAAACGCTTAATTGATTATGGTTTTCATGCTCCAACAATGAGTTTTCCTGTTAAGGGTACACTGATGATTGAGCCTACAGAAAGTGAACCGAAAGAAGAACTTGATCGTTTTATTGAAGCGATGATTTCTATCCGTAAAGAGATTAATCAGATTGAAACCGGAGAGATCACTATTGAAAAAAGTCCTTTAAGTTATGCGCCGCACACTTTGGAAGATATAACCGGTTCATGGGACAGAGCTTATTCTCGTGAAACAGGTGTTGTACCAGCATCATGGGTAAAAGAAAATAAATTTTGGCCAGCTGTTAACCGGGTAAATAATGTTTATGGAGATCGTAATCTCATTTGTGCATGTCCACCAACAACGGAATATAAATAGTTATTTAGTACACCATCGCTTGCTGTTGTGGTGAGTGGGGTGTAGTAAAAATCACATCAAAATATTTAAAGTCTGTCCATCATTTTTTACAGCAAGAGGACATAATAAAAAATGATACTGTTTTTTTTCTGAATGCATAACGGTTTACCAAGGTCAAGGTAAGGATAGCTTATAAACAAGCTATTATATGATTTACAAAGAATAAATAAGTTTATCAATTTAAGGTTAAATAAAACTAAAGTTAAAAATTTGTGTCCAAACTGTAATAAAGATTTTTATTTACTGTAAAACTTATTTCTAATCATTTTAACTTAACAAATTAATTCAACAAATCCTTATAAAAAGATGTGTACAATGAAAAAGTTTATTCAGAAATTATGCTTATTTATTTATATGTTGTTAATTTTACTCCTGTGTCCCTGCTTTGGAAAAATTAATCCAGCCATAAGAAAAAACAACACTGATCAATCTCATCATTATCATGGTGGTAAAATATTACTTAAGAAATCTGTTGTAAAGAATATCAAACATAAAAAAATCAAAACCAATAATGCTCAACCTTCACTTAAGTCA
>JAPORK010000527.1 GCA_026710285.1 Endozoicomonadaceae bacterium
TTCTTTCATAGTATTATTTATAACGTTGTGACGTAAATACGCAACAGGTAGTTTTTATGTTTCTCTACAATTTCTGTAAAGCCCTAAAATCAGGAGAATATTACCATGAAAGGTCCTATTGCGCCATCCCCCCAATCTGCGGGTTACACACCATCACCCGATGATACAAAAAATATCCCGACAAAGAAAAAAGCAGAATCTTCACTGGAAAAACAAGCACAAAAATTATTAAAACAGGCAAAAAGGTCATTGCTGATTTTTCCGGGAAGACAACTGAAAAATGCACTATCCGATGACCTGAGAGCAAGATTAATTACAACCAAAGGTAAATGGAATTCCGCAGAGATCAGAAAAGAAGTTGATCGCCTTAGTCCGGAGTTTATCATACCGATTCTGCAAAATGCACCAAAAAATGAACATAAAAAGTTAATAAAAACTGCAATGGCCAGAGAGATCTTCAAAAGACAGGTTATAACTGTGGACACCGGGGAAGACAGAGCACGTAAATTACTTCTGTCGCATCAACTTAAACATAAGGCTGATCAGTTAGAGCAAACCGGTCGTTATACTCCAAAAGAAAGAAACCAGGAGGCTGCTAAACTCAGAAGAGAAGCTCGCGCAAATTATAGACAGGCACATAAAGTTAATCAAACAAAAGCAAAAACGTTAGATGTTTTAGGAGAAGGCAGCTTTGGCAAAGCTGAGGCTATAGTTCCCGATTCAGCCGGACCTCTGATGGTTAAAAAAACATCACGCTTTAAAGACTGGCATGCCAGACAAGAGTTTGAAGCTGAAGATAGACTTTTGCAAAGTCTTGATCATCCTAATATTGCAAAAGGTTTCCTTGTCCCGGATAAAGATACTAACAGTAATGAACAGACACTTTTCATGGCATCAGGAGGCAAACCACTCACTGATTTGATTTATAAAACAAAGACAGGAAAAGGTGATGTTGTTCATGGAATACACAAACTCGTTGAGATTGAGACGCCTGCAGGCGCAGAGCAGGTCGCTAAGGTTGGACCTGCAAAGGCTGTGATAAGACAAATTATAAACGATATAGCCATTGCACCGTATCTTGCTGATTATAATAGTACTCTTGCACGTATTCAGCAGCAACTCAACACTGCAGCGTTTTCTCAGTCAGACATTAAATTTTTCTTATCTACAATCGGTCAGTGGTTACCTGTTGCCAGGAAAAATCCACAATATGCACAAGAAAGAGAAAAAATATTATATGGATTAAAAGGTCATTTAGAAGGTCTGCAAAAACCAGAGTTCAAAAAATTAACTGCCGGTGGAGCTGTACCTGTTCAGGATATACAAAAGATCGCTGCGCAAATTGCTGATGGTCTTGTGTATATGAATAAGCGTGGAATGGTGCACGCAGACATAAAGCCAGATAATGTACTGATTCAGCCTGACAAAAAGGTAAAAATTATCGATTTAGGTAATGCCGCAACTATAAAGGATTTAAAAAAAGGTATATGCTCTGGCAGCCCGGTCTATATGGCGCCGGAAATGCTTAATGTCTGGTGCCATCAGTCTGATGCTCCACAAGATCTTTCTGAAAAAATAGATGTGTATTCATTGGGATGCCTTCTGTGTCAATTAACAACAGGTTCATTTTATAATGACATGTCTAAGGAGTTTGAAAAAGGCGGTGCTGAGGAGTTAATGGCTAATGCTGTAGATGATACGGATAAACTGCAAAGAAGGATGTGGAGTAATATACAAGCTAAATATCCCAATGATCAGAAAAAAGCACAACAACTTTTCGATCTGCTGGTAAAAATGCTTGAGCCTTATCCGAAAAACCGTATTTCTATGCAGCAAATACAACAACATCCTTTTTTCCAGTCATAGTAATC
This sequence comes from Endozoicomonadaceae bacterium, assembly GCA_026710285.1. GTDB lineage: Bacteria > Pseudomonadota > Gammaproteobacteria > Pseudomonadales > Endozoicomonadaceae > JAPORK01. Next base: position 1,872 of record JAPORK010000527.1, read on the forward strand.
CTTCGTAGCGACAACCAGCAAAGTGATTGCTTATAATCACTTTGCTATGCACACAAAAAACCAGGTCATTTTAATATATCCTGCAAAATCATTTTTTCGGTTTTGCGTTAGGCGGTCTGATCTCTTTATACTCAGGTGACCAACGATAATCCTGCATCCGTTCTTTTAGTTGTTCTTCGGTAAAGTGTTGTGCGGTAACCTGTTCCTCAACAGCAGATCTGGCCACAGCCATTGCAACAACTTCAGTACTTTCTAATATAGATTCCATAAAGGGAAGCAAGGGAATCCAAGGATCATTACCTTCTGGAATGCAGGTCGCCAGTGCTTCTGCCGCAGCATCAAGCATTGTGTCAGTAATTATGGAAGCTCCACTGATTTTAACGCCTAACCCCACCCCCGGAAAGATATAAATATTGTTACACTGTGCAATGGGGTATAGTCTCTCACCATAAGCGACACCTTCAAACGGACTACCGGTGGCTATTAATCCTCTGCCCTCTGTCCAATCAATTAACTGTTCAGGTTTTGCTTCACTGTTTGCAACAGGATTAGATAAAGGAAGAATAACTGGATTGTTATGGTATTGCGCCATATGGCGAATGATTTCTTCTGTAAACAGACCCTGAATACCGGTAACTCCAAGTAGTACATCAGGCTTTACTTTTTTTACTGTTTTTTCCAGGGTGATAACACCTTGTTCGTCAGCCCATTTTGCTACTTTTTCCGCAGGTTGCGCATATTTTATCTGAAATGGTGCGATATCTTTTGACTGCGTGGTCAGTAGTCCGTTTTTATCAATAAGATAAAGATTATTTTTAATGTGCTCTTCTGAAAGACCTGCTTTATTAAACATACGCACCAGTTGTTTTGCAATACCACATCCTGCTGTTCCGGCTCCGGCCAGCACAATTTTTATATCACCTAGCATTTTACCTGAACGCTTTGCTGCTGCTAATAAAATAGCTAACACCACAGTGGATGTTCCCTGGATATCATCATTAAAACAACAAATATGCTCGCGATATTTACTCAACAATGTGGTGGCATGTTCGGCAGAGAAATCTTCAAACTGTAAAAGTACACCTGGCCAGGTTTCATTGACAGCAGAGATGAATAAATCCAGAAATTCATAATATTGTTGTTGGTCAAGACGTTGATGGCGCCATCCCAGATAGTACTGACCATTGAGCATTGAATCATTGTCTGTGCCTGCATCCAGGACGATGGGCAATGTTCCTGAAGGTGCAAATCCTCCGACAGCACTGTAGAGAGAGAGTTTGCCAATACAGATGCCCAACCCATTCATCCCCAGGTCTCCCAAACCCAGAATTCTGGCGCCGTCTGTCACGACAATAACTTCCGGTGGAATTTCAACATTGTTAAGCATCTTTTTAATATTATGGCGACCAGGCCAGGATAAAAATAATCCTCTGGCACGACGAAAAATAGTACTGAATCGCAAGCATGCTTCACCGACAACAGGCGTATAAATATAAGGAAGCAGTTTTTTCAGATAACGCTGAAGCATAGCATAAAACACTGTCTCATTGGTATCCTGTAATGCCCTGAGATTGATATGCTTTAATAGTTCATCGGGTTCTTCTTCGAAAGCATGCAGTGCACGATCACACTGTTGTTCAAGTGTTTCAATGTAATCAGGTAATAATCCGCAAAGCCCAAGGTTTTCTCTTTCTTTTAAGGAAAAAGCAGTGCCTTTGTTAAGAATAGAATTAGATAATAGTGCTCTGCCGCGTATTTTTGTAGTTATATGTTTTTTGTCTTTTGGCATAATGGTTGTTCCCGATGTTATTATTTTCAGTTAACGTTTTAGCTCAGCGAAAAGTTATTTGCTGAAAATAGTTCATTTATTAGTAGCGTTTTAAAAATATTATTATCTGCCTGACCTGAAGATTCTGGATTTGTTGTTATAAAGCCCGGCATGGTACGTTTTTTTATGGCAATGCGGTTAAGAGAGAAAATTTTACCCTCACTTTTTTACACTGATTCAGATGACTATACACTTTAACCCATCCTTGTAGTTTTTAGCGCATTATATTAACACGACCCTGGACTATTAATTTAAGGCAGCCAGGGACGTTGTGATTTTCTACAATGAATTCAGTAAAAAAATCGGTTAGCTCAATATTGTTTATGTTGAAGCAATATCAGCCACATGCAGCAGATGATTGTCAATCTGATTTTGTTTTGTTATAGCCGTTGATAAAGAAACAAACGTCGTTTTATTATGACTCATACCAACCATCACACCCTTTTTTCCTTCTAAAAGTGCTTCAACTGCTGTAACACCAAGCCTTGTCGCCAGCACTCTGTCCTGACAACTCGGACGACCTCCCCGCTGGATATGCCCAAGGATAGTTACTTTTACTTCATAATCAGGTAATTTTTCTTTGACTACATCAGCAATATCAAAAGAGCGCCCGACTTTACCTCCTTCAGCTACCAGTACAATACTGGATGTTTTTCCTGCTTTATGACTTCTTTCAAGTGAAGCCAGCAGACTCTCGGTGCCCCGCTGCGCTTCAGGAATAAGGATTTCTTCAGCACCGGCTCCGATACCGGTATTAAGAGCAATAAAACCTGAGTTACGACCCATCACTTCTATAAAAAACAGGCGACTATGAGATGTTGCAGTGTCACGTATTTTATCAACAGCATCAATCACGGTATTAAGTGCAGTATCGTAACCGATAGTAACATCGGTGCCATAAATATCATTATCAATGGTTCCCGGAATGCCTATTACAGGAATATTAAACTCTTGTTCAAATAGCTGAGCACCTGTAAAGGAACCATCTCCGCCAATGACAACCATGGCATCAATATCATGTTCACAACATTGATTATATGCCTGTTCTCTGCCTTCTTTATGATAAAACTCTAAACAGCGGGCTGACTTTAAAAAGGTTCCTCCCAGCCCAATAATGTTGGCTACAGAGCGGGCATTCATCTCCCTAATTTTGCCTTCAATAAGTCCCTTATATCCCTCATAAACGCCGACAGGAACGATGTTATGATAAACACAGGCACGAACAACTGCACGAATAGCGGCATTCATGCCCGGCGCATCTCCTCCTGAAGTTAAAACAGCTATTTTTTTAATTATCCTATTCATACACTCTACTCCTTCGTCTGCAATGTGCAAAATTCTATATTAAATTTATTATCATACCCATAATATTTAGCCTTAATGTATAAAAATCATATTTCTGACAGCTTTTGAAAAATTATCAGCCACAAAATAACTGCCTGAAAAATCAGAAATAACCGATGGGCAAAAATTAGTTTTATCATGCATAGCCTGATAAATAAAGAATTTGTTTATCATTATTGCAGCCAAGTGCCTGCAGGTTTATCCAGGATAAAAATATAACATGTTTATTTATAAAGAGTTGCAGCTTTTTCTGAGTCGTAACGACAACCAGGAGGAAATGTTATAAATATTATGAAGACGTTGAAGGAAAAGCAGTTCAGTATTTGGTAGATTTCCGGAAGTCCGGATGAATAGCAATAATTATTTTGTTGAGTAAGCTGCAACTAATTAAGCTGAATCTTCTGCCAGCAAGTATGCCTGTGAGTAAATATCTGAAGGCGCTGGCAGGTACTATAATCTGTTTTAGTAACTACCTTCAAAATGATAATAGTGAGGATTTAATCATCAGCAACACTATAAATATCATCCCATCTTTTAAGATAGCTTGCTCTTGTCTTTGCAAAAAAAGGATTTTTGGCATCACGCAAAGCTGGATCAGCTAAAAAACCACCTTCTGAGTAAGCTTGTTCAGCTTCAGATAATGTTGCCAGATAGTCCTGAAACTGAATGGAATCAGGAAACAGTTTGTTTTCATAAACAGGATTAAAGTCATTTACAGAAAGTGGTCTTTCTGCATTTAGTTGCTCACCTTTAAGCATTGTTCTTAAAGCAATATGAGTTGCCTCATGTAACATCTCTTTTGATACTAACTGAGATGCATATTTTTCTCTGTTCCCAAGTAGTTGTGACAGATGTACATCAGGAGGAAATTCATAAGTATTACTGCTGACCAGCCATGTTGCTATTTCCCGGGTTCTCTCCTGAAGCATACCCTGTACTCCAGGATTATTTTTGTCTTCTTCTCTGATATTTTGCCAGTGGGGGAACTGCTTTAAATATTCCTGCTGCTCTTTTTGCAGGTATTCAGTAATTGTGTTGTTGTTTAGTCTTGCAAAACGTTCTGTTTGTGAATTCTCAGGCACGTTACGCTTTTGTGTATATAATGGAGTAACAGAGTCCGCCCTTGAAACGGTACGCACATTAATGGATTTACTTTCAAATCTGCGCTCCCAGAATTTTATAATAAAATTAGGAACCCGACTTCGCTTAACTCTTACTTTTAAAGTGCGACCTTGGTCATCGGTATGTTGTTGTACCTGCTTGTAAAGAATAAAACGGACAATATTTCCTGGTATCATAATAACCCTCCATGGTTTGTAATTTTTATTCATTCACTTTTTATAGCTTTACAACCAGGTTGCTTGCTTATCTGGTTTTAAGTATAGACAGAATACGCATTGTAATATTGAAAACTTTATCACTAACATTTATCAGGTGTGATTCAACAGATCAGAGCATAATAAAAAAATGAGACCCGGTCAATTAATGGCAATAACCAGAGGGTGCTGATACCCCTTTTCAGATTCAGCATTTTTACAAGCTGTTAAATCGTGATTTTGTTCATTCACTTGGCATACAGAAATAAAAGTATACCAGTTGATATCATCAATGATATAAACCAGCGATGTGTGTGGAGCTATAGCAATACTTTTAGGCTGAGAAAAAGGATATAGTTTAGATGTTTGACCAGCAGCAGATACACCATATCCTGTTGGCTTACAAGGTGTTTTTAAGTGTTCTGTGTTGTCGGCCGGACACCGGATAATAGCCGGTCCGGTACCAGTCATTTTGGTTATATAGGCTGCCAAATGATCCGAAGATATCGCTATAAACTCAGGAGAAAAGTCCGGGAGTTTTAGCATAGAATCAGGAGGAGTACAATATATCCACGGATTACCAACATGACATTGAATAACCGCATGATCAGTGGTGATATAAAAATTTGAATAATCTGCATCAACGCCTATATATGATGCTCCGTTTTTTCGGTTTACAGGCATAAACCCTTCTAAACGAAGTAATTCACCGGTATCTGGATTCGTTAGATAAGTATAAATGCTTCCATCGAGCATAAAATACATTCGTGAATGCACTGAATCAATCCCTACCGAATCTACTGGAAATTTTATGTTTGTGCTTGATGCAGTCCGGTGAAAATTAGATTTGCATTCCGTTATTTCTCCATCCGATTGATCAATATTGCATATATACAGAAAGCGACCAAAAGTAGGTGAGTATCTGGTAAGTGTCATGTACCCTCTGGAATATTTTGAATTGATATTAAAACTGGTGACTACGTCAGACGCAGACAGACCGGGCAATGGTTTATTAGAATGACACCCAATTAACTGCCCCTGATAACCAATATTACAGACACGAATACGATCTTTGAAAGGTGTATCATACTGGTAAAAAATATAGGCATGCAAAGGATTTACTGTAACACCAAAACAGATCTCTTTGATTGAATACTGATGATTCCATGAGGCTAAAATATTGTATACAGCCACAAAGGATTGTTTTTTTTCAGGGTTATCCAGTTTTGGTACGTGTGTTTCAAAAGTGAAATAACAGCTACTGTTGGTTAAAAGAGTTGCTTTCAGGCAACTACTCGCAGTAAAACTTATATCATGCAAAGTACTCTGTTGCATGAGTATTAATGGAGAGAGTACTATGATTGAATGAGAAGTGGTGTTAACCACCTTGAATGTAAACTGCATAGTTTCTAAATCAAAAATTTTTCTTTGCAGGAACACATCACCATCAGGTTTAACAGTAAAAAAGCTATCAGCTTTAATCGTTATCGTTGTACCGGAAAATCCCGTTACAGCCAATACAAGAAATGATAACAATAAACAAGATTGCTTCATTGAGTACTCCTGAAAAGTTTTATCTATACCCATCTGACTTGAAAATGTTAGGTTTACTTTACCAGAAATCATTATTATCAATACTTCGGACAGTTTTTAAAAACCTACTATAGTTTAAACTGTAAACCATTAATTTTTAAAGATATTTTTTAAAATTAACCACTTACAAAAACTGTCCGAAGTATTGAGTATTAAAGAGTGATAAAAAAATGAATCCAGTGTATTGAAATTGAATGAATATACAAAAAAACAGTGATAAATATTTTTTTGTTTATAAATTAAACTCATGTTATGAGTACAAACAGAGTTTTTAACTTTTTATTACAACTCCTTAATTATTATGTGTTGGAATAAGAAAACATCAGCAAAGCACAATAAGTATAGAAGATTATAAAATTACAAAACTATGACTATAATCATCCATACTGGAAGCAGCGAAGCATCGTCTCTTCAGAACAAACACTTCATCAACATCTGTATTATAAATGTAGTCGTCTGCATGATTTTGAATGTTATGAATCTGTCTTTTATAAAGATAGTCATAGTCGTTATTTACATAAGCATTAATGGTTCCACTTGACATCCTCCCCTCCCTAAAGGAAGGGGATTCCTCCTGCGAGACGCTCATGCCCGAGCGCAAGAATGTTTCTGGCAGCATTAA
>JAPORK010000226.1 GCA_026710285.1 Endozoicomonadaceae bacterium
TGAATATGTTATAATGAAATGAGTTGTTAAATTTTCCCCATAATTCAAAATAAGTATCGTGAATTCATATGATCATTTGGCAATACGTAATAACCTTATTTTGCTTTAATAAAAAATTTTCCATAACCATATAAAAAAACATGCTGCAATAAACACTACTGCACTGAATAAATTATGGGGTGATCTGAGTCTTAATATTGATTTCATTCATTAATCAGTACATATAGTTGAGGAAATGAGTAATGAAAAAAAGTCTTTATAGTCTTTATAACACACTACTGTTTGCTTTTTCAGTAGCTTTGAGCATTTTAACGGTCTTGTTTAGTTGTAACGGATGGGGATGGCCTCAAAATAAAAATATTACTTATTTAATTACAATGGATTTTAATCCAAATACAAATAAATTTAGTAATTGGCATCTTAAAATTACCAGAGATGATAACGGAGCTGATATTTCAAATCTTACAACACTAGGTGGAAGAAGAACACATCTGGAAATACATAACGGAGATCCACTGCCTGCGGATACTTATGCAATAAAACTGATAACAATAAAAGACGCCATTGCTGTTGCAAAACGAAGACCAAATGATTTTTGTGCAAGTTGGTGTGGTGTGGGTAATTATGTGGTATTAAAGAGAACTGACTCACGAGTTCCTTTGACTTTAAAAAATCAGGATAATACTAGTTCTATAAAGTTTGATGGATGGCTTATTTATTCATCCGTTGGAGATGAAAACAGCACTGATCGCAGTGGTTTTGCAGAAACTAATCATCAATGTAAGATATATAACCAAAACATTATATCTAATGGATATAAACAAAATTGTATAGTCACCCCCCCAGACTATGTGGTTATACATGATGATGGACGTTTTGTAAGCGGATCTATGCAATTTGTTTTTGATGAATTGAAAGCAGAGTTAAAAAAGCCAGAAAATCCAGATGGTATATATGAAGGTTCCACATTATATGAAGGAGATAGTATAACTAGTAACTACCAAAAAAATATGATAGAAAGATATACATTCCATTTCAGAGTACGTAAATTAGCAACATATCGCATTAATAGTGATAAAAATAATCTTACAGTTAATCTAAAATGGCATACTGTCCGGCAAAGCGGCAATCTGTATACAACATACGCTAACGGACGTGCACTATTTTCTATTGACGGTTTCTGGGGTCCGCCACAGGCATTACTATTGACCATAGCTAAAAAGACGCCATTGCAATGTCCTTATCTTCCTTTGGACTTAAAAACCATCAAAGAGAAGGTATTCGGCGTAACGCCTGATCCACAAGATTCTTCCTGTGATTTATATATGCCTTACAATATACACCTGACCGCCCTGAAGTCTCAGCAACACTATACATGGATAGACGGGCAAACATTGAGAATCAAACCCGTGCAGACTCATTCATTTTACGGAGCGCTCGATATTGATTTTGCTATAACCACGCACCTTAAACCAAAATATAAATCCGGGTCGTTTTCAATACCTGTGACTGTAAATGCAGAACTCACTCATCTTTAGTTAAAGTTTTAAATTATCGTTGAAAAATCATTTTTTTTAACTGATGATTTCAGAAAATATTTCATTGCTCCTGCATAACCTGATACCGAATATCATCAGTTGTAACATTTATCAGCCAATAAAAATTGTAAGGTGCTTTGTAATGTAACAAACCGTAATATTCTTTTGGATTGAGACCGATTCTTTCACAAAAATTATCAAAGCACTTTATTATTTTTTCGTGGGTGTCTAAATGATTAAAATCATTCATTTTAAAAGACAAAGGGATTTTATCTTTTTGTTCTTTTGCTAAGGTCTTCATCCATGCAATTATAATTTCATTAATTTTTCTTGCTTCTTCTCCACTACGGGCGCAATGCCAGAAGCGCATCTCCAGCGTCCCGTCTGGTTTACATATTTTTGTATCTTTATGATCATTTATATATTTTGGTGCAAGCCTTATTTTTGCAGGAGAGTATTCATTTGATAAATCCCACAAGTTTTTAAAAACGTATGCATGAGTGTAAAACGCTAATGATTGTGGACTTTTTCCTACAGAAATTTTTTTATTAATTAATTCAACAGAGCGATCTATAAGTGTTTTATATTGATCCGCTTTATTACTCATAAACAAGTATGGGAACCACTCTTCGCATCGATCCTCTCTTCCCAGTGCTTTAGTCAAAAAACTTTCATTTTCTACATCAAGTAAAAATCTAAATAATAATTCAGGATTATTTGCGATTGAGTGTCTGATATCAATATGCTTATGACCAGATCTGCCTTGCAATAAAAATTCATCTGCGGGTTTATTAATAAACAGGTCAAATAATTCATAAGTCGTATAATTTTTACCATTACAGGTAAAGTACTGGTCGATTGTATAGGGGCTACAGTTCACCTCGAAAATACCGCAATCCCGATAATACATACAATGCCAGTTTCCGAATGTGAAAAAAAGTTCATCTTCATTTTCTCCTTTTTTTAAAAAATATTCTAATTTAGGAATATACATTGAAATCATCTTTTTTGATATAAATCGATACCATTTAGTTATAATTTCATTGACTGAATAGGTATAATTCATTTCATTTGTAAAATAAAATTCAAACTCTTCACCAATTTTTATTTGATCTGGATTAAAAGGCATTATTGCTGAAAAGCTTGCCAGTACCGGAGAATTGGAGATTGTAACTGTTAATTCATCATAATACGATTGATCATAAAATGATGAACCATTAAAAACCATATCACAGAGATATTGTGGTGCCATGAAATTGTAATAGTGAGACCATAAAGCATTTTCAGGATGACCTGTATCGGAGCCATATATTTCGCTCCAATAGATATTATTAACTAAAAAAGCAAGGGGTGATGTCTTTATTGGAATATAATTTCTTGGAAGAAATTCAAACTGTTTTATTTTTTTATCTACCATTTTGAAATATTCAGTCATTGATTCTTTATTTAAAAAAAAGCTACTGCCATCTTCAGATGATTGTGCCAGCAAAAAATCCATCAGAAAATGAGAGGGTAAAAAGGATAAATATTCTAAATAACTCTGGTCCTTTTTCAGTTCAATCAACAAAACCAATATCCCGGAAAAGAAGGTAATGTGTTGTTCACAAAAACTCTCCTTAGCATATTTTAGACATTGAATACAAGCTATTGTTAAAGAGCTTTTTTGATGATATTTATCTAAGAGTGCAGAGTAATCTTTGCTGTCATCAAGAGCCAATAAAAATTCAGACAGGCGTTTGGTTACTTTTGCTGCTTCTTTGCCATTATAAAAAGTATTGATAAATTGTTTGTAAATTGTCAGCAGGCTGATCATTACTGCAGGCTTTTGCCATTTTTTTTCCAGTATTGATGAAGAAAATAATGAAGAACAGGTGATGTTGGTAATTTTACGACTACTGACATGTTTTAATGCCTGACGGAGGTTAAACCTTGCTTCTTCTGAATAGATTTCTGCAGCAATACGGCATATTTTTAATTGAGCAGTTGCTTTAGTTATCTGACCACAGGCAGACTGATCATATTTTAGCAACTTGCAGGGATGAGCACCATATTCAGCTTCTGAGAAAAATTTTTTTCCTGTTAGTCTACCCAATTTTTCCATATTCAAACCACCATTTTTTTGTGTTTTATATCTTTATTGCTGTCTCTTTGAACAAATTCTAATCAAATAAAATTGTATAATGAATCTCAGAGGCTGATATGTTGGAATTATTTTTCCGGTTTTCTTCTGTAAAAAGTGGCTTAGACTGCAATAACAGACACAAAGATCTAACAATACAAAACAATATTGCTAACAATGTGATGAGTTATTGTTTTCAAATAGTTCAGGATAAGAATTGGAGCTAAAAAAATGTGACTACGAGATAGCCTTTTAGGAGGAGAGGATATCAAAGATTATGTTTTAGGGGCTGTTGATGTTTTGTCATTTGACTCAGTGAACCACAAAGATATCAAATGCAAGGAAGGCTGGTGTAGGTGGTTATTCTACATCAAACAAGTCTGACAGCAGATGATGTCTTTATGGTTCACAGAAGGGCTTCCACAAAAAAGTACTCATATTGGCGTTGCAGCCGCTTGAAATACAACAAGTATTCTTGCACAGCTGCACCCCAATCTGGTCATTTTTTGCGAAAGCTTAGCAATATGACAAAATATCAACAGAACCCAGATGAACTCTAAAAAGGAATATCATCATCAAATTCGCTAAAAGCACTTGCTGTTGCAGCTTCTTTCGCCGGCTGAGACTGAGTATTATCCAGCGGTTTAGGTGCAGCTGTAGCAGGTTGCAGATTCTGCTGAACTGAAGCAGGCTGTTGTGGTGGCGCTGCTGATGAGAAAGATTGCTGCGATGCTGCTGATGACGAAAAAGATTGTTGTGGTGCTGCCGGTGAAAAAGATTGTTGTGGTGCTGCCTGTGAAAAAGATTGCTGCGGTGCACTAAAGTCCTTATGTTGAGGAGCAGATGTAAATGACTGAGCAGATGAGTACTGTTCTCCGGCTTGCATATCATCACGACGATCCAGCATTTGCATTTGTCCGGTAATATCTACCACAACTTCGGTTGTATAACGATCCTGCCCCTGTTGATCCTGCCATTTACGGGTTTGCAGTTTGCCTTCTATATAGACTTTAGAGCCTTTGTGTAAATATTGTCCGGCAATTTCAGCCAGTTTACGGTACATAGAGACACGATGCCACTCAGTCCGTTCAACCATTTGTCCGCTTTGGCGATCACGCCAGGACTCTGTAGTAGCAAGACTAAAATTAGCCACCATTTCGCCATTAGGCATCTGGCGTACAGTGGGTGCGTCTCCAAGGTGACCAATTAATATAACTTTATTAACTCCGCGGGCCATCAAAACCTCCTAAAATAATTTTTCAAGTACAACTTTTAATTGCAAGGAAAGTATTTTAAACTTTATTTCACTTAACTGCCAATAACTGTTTGAACAGATGAATGTCTGTTAACAGCATATAATACCACCAAGATATTGATATTCTTGCATATCTGCTATTTCAGGGGTGATATCCAGGTCGGCAATATCTGTATGTATAGTACAAAATATGACTTTTTTGCGCCACTAACATTCAATAACTGTTGTTCTGTTATAGCATACTTTTCACCTGTTGCGGGATTAACTGCAAGCTTAACATCCTCCGCTGCTTAAGGCTGTCTCTTAATCCCATTTTTTATTCACAGGTTTGTTTTCTACTGAATATACCAGTCGTTTTAGCATAAACTCGTGGGCTGAGCCTGTCGAAGCCCAGAGGTCAAAAGCCACGGTGCATTCAGTAAAGGTTTGTATATTCAGCAGAAAATAAACTTGTGAATAAAAATAAAAACTTAAAAAATGTGATTAAGAGACAGTTCCTTTAGGGAGGATGTCAAAGAGTGACAATTTTGTTTTCTTGCTGACAAGTACACTCCCGCAATGAGAATTACTTTATCTTTACTTGCTGAATTAGCTATTGCATAAGGTACCTTAACGAAAGGAGGATTGGTTATCAAATGCACTTTCATCAGAAATCACATAATCAGCAGTTTTTGCCATTTGCCTGAGCTGTGAGAGCTTAAGCACTTCTTCAATTCTAGATCTGATCTGTCCTCTTGGGTTTCCGACAATAAAATAATCAGATCCTTATGTTATACCAGTTGCGGTAAATTTTGCTGCATTTTTGTATACCCGTTTTACAGTGTTGATTTTTTTAGTTGAAATGCGCCTCTCAATTTTGATACGCTCATCACTTTATAACAAAACCAATGCAGTCAATTTATTCAGAGAAAATGATTTTGATCAAGTTAATACCTTTGCTAAATAAATATTTATGGTCGTATAGTAAAAATATAATTGCATCCTTACCAGTAAAAAAAGATTTGTTTAAACAAAAAAACAGTACCACTTTTAAGCTGCTTAAACAAATTTGTCTATATGGATTGCTATTCATCTCCCTGGGAGCAGGCGCAACATTGCCAAACGAATCTCAAGCTGTAGCTTTATATCATACTTCACCACCATCATCACCAGGCATACCTTTAGATCTACAAACAACAACATTGAATCAACATGATTATGAAACTGAACCACTCAATACTTCGACATCAAAAGATACCAAGACTACCTCACAGGCTAATGTAAAAATCAATGACACTCATGAGAATACGCTCCAGGAAGAAAATCATGTGCAATTAGTATCTGATTCGCAAAAAAACAGATCTGAACAAAATAACTGCACCGATTGGAGCTGCAAAAAAGTTTCCACGATTGCAATAACCTTTGGGTTAGCAGTAATGGGCGGAATCATAACATGGATAGCAAATAAATATGGGCATTCTGGTCAGACCGCATCACTATCACCATTCGGTAGCTTGGGCAATGATACACAAACAACGGCATTAAATCAGCGTAATAATTCGTTTACACATGATTTGTCTATATATACATACAAACCTGAGCTATTCAATACTTCGGACTCAAGCTTTATCAATAAGACTTATCCTTTCGAACATTATGCAAAAAACGATGCCCATACGTCCATGCTGTTGGCAGAAAGTTACCTGCAAGGAACCGATGGTAAGCAAAAAAACTATAAGGAAGCATTTTCTTTACTAAAAGAAAGTAGTGATAAAAATAATCTGGAAGCCCAGGCTACCTTAATTGATTTGTATGAGAAATTTAACCTGTATGGATTGTTTCCAATGCTTGAAAAAGCAGCAAAAGAGGGTAGTTCGGAAGCCTCTTTTCGGCTGGCAAAAATAGCTTTTAAGAATAATAATATTGATGTAGCAGAGGTACTGCTGCAACTAACCTATTCCAACCTGGAATTAGCCGGTTCCAATCGAAACAATCCACTGGATTTAAATTTTTCTGCCGGATTAAAGATCCTGGCGGATGCGAACATAAAAGAATATATTTCTCAACAGCTATTGGCGAATGCAGCAGGAATAGGAGAAAATTTTAATAAGGAAAAAGCAGACAAAATAATATTAGAAGGTATTTTCAAAAACAATGCCAACACTTTTATTCTTGCTGCTATTTTACAAAACAGTGGTAATTCCGATTACCAGGAAATAGGCATAGAATTGATTAGAGACGCTGCAAAAGACTTTAGTGATGACCGTAATATTACAGAGGAACTAATACAAAGTATAAAACTGACTTCAAAAAAACAGAACCCTGTTGTAGATAAAGATATAAAAGCCGGACCTGATAATGGCAATTTTAAGATAAAAGAACAGATAGCTCTGGATTTAATGAAAAAATCGGATCCGGTCTCAGCAATGGTTTACGTCTATTTGGCTTACAAAGATTTGGATGATAGCCAGCGGGAGAATGATTATCTATATATAAATAATTCTCCAATCAAAGATAAGGTCCACAATGTTCCTCCGGCATGCTCACTTCGACAGCTGGCAATCGTGTGTATAGAAGCTTTAAAACGCCATAATGAACATACACTGAGTGATTTGTTGCAGAATATACTATTTCCTGGTGAGAAGAGCAGGGATGTATTACCAGCATCAGAGCTTGAGCTTGAGCTTGCAAAAAAAGTGATTAGATTAGGTAAAGAATCTGGTCAAGATACAGCATTAATGAATCAATTTGCAAAAACAATTTATAAAATTATTATTGATAAGTGGATTAAAAACCCCAAATATCCTAAGAAAGCTGATTATGCAATAGATGCTGTAATAGGATATGCACAGCTGCACCTGGAAGATACTTCCTTGACTGATAATATGAGATCTGTTGTAGCTTTAATAGATATAATAAAAAGCGAAGTAGAATTTATGAGCAAGGAGCAATATAAGAAATTATACAACTTAAATATTCAGTTGACGTCTTTAAGTTTAAAAAGGCAGATGCCTTCGTTCCTTGAAAGATTAAATGGCTTGTTAATAGCAAATATGCTAGGAGACAAACAAGCAAATGAGATCATTTATCAGGATTATCTGCGGCGTAGAAGAATAAATAATACTACACTTTTCCATAAGTTTTCTTCAGATACTGAGTCTGCTTCAGAAGAAGATGTCATGGCCATTTTTTTTTATATGAATAAACATGATATAACATATGCCTTAGATTACTGTGAGAGTCTTGCAAATACCTACCCAGAATTGGCATATTATCTTCTGAACAGGATAAAAAACAAATACTCGAAAATAATCGTGAAACCTTTTATATTTAATAAATTTGAAAAAGTCAAACAGCATATTAAAAAACAAATTCCACAGACTATATTGATTGATTGATTGAGTAAAGCGCATTCCGCTTTACCCTTTCTTTTGGAGAGCAGATCGTGGGAGTCTCTCCTGCGACGTGTGTCAGGTAAAGGCTGGTGTGTTTAGCAGGAGACAAACCAGTAAGGGTAAAAGTTGGAAAATGTGACGAAGAGACAGCCTTTAGGGAGAGTATTGTAAACTCCAGTTTGAAGTTTTTGGTTTAACAAAAATCCTTCATTAACAAATAGATAACGCTGAAAAGTCATCCCAAAACGATAGGTCACATAAACTTTGATGCGAAAATAACAGGTA
>JAPORK010000259.1 GCA_026710285.1 Endozoicomonadaceae bacterium
ATCCAGCAGCCCCATTAAGTCCATCCGAAAATCATTGAGTCCTAAGTCAGTAATAGACACACCGGTTTTTAAATCTTCCAGCTCGATCACCTCTTTCTGCAGGCGCTTTAGCTGCGCTTTGCGATAGCTCATATCGTTGGCTTCAGCGCTGAGCACGTTATCGTCTCCTGTGGCCGTTACATCCACAATAGCCATACGGTTCTCAACCCGCTCCTTGAGACCGATGTATTCGTCAAGTGAGATATCCGGCCAGTAGTTCACCAGCTGAATAAACTGATTCGGCGAACCAATACGATCTATCCGACCAAACCTTTGCAGGATGCGCACCGGATTCCAGTGAATATCGTAATTGATCAGATAATCACAGTCCTGAAGGTTTTGCCCTTCTGAGATACAGTCGGTGGCAATTAACACGTCAATTTCTTCTGGTTCCTGTGGCATAACGATTGCTTTTGATTTAGAAACCGGTGAGAACAACGTCAGTATTTCCTGAACGCCATAGCTGCGATTTGTGGTTTTCAATGTACTGGCAGGTGATCCTGAACCGGTAATTTTAGCAGTGTGCACCTGATTGTTAGTTAAAAACGTTTTTGCTAGTTGTTCATACAGATAGTGTGCAGTATCAGCAAAGGCAGTAAAAATAAGTACTTTCTTGTTGTTGACATTAATCGGTCGCTCGATTTTATCGGCAACATGCCGTTTCAGATGTTGCAGTTTGATATCGTTAACCGGATCTATTTTGCTCACCGAGTAGTACAGTTCTTCAATGATTTTTAAATCAGCATTTAAGTCATGCTGCCATGAAGACCAATCCATGTCCTTTAGTTTGATCGCCACCTTTTTTCCAATGGAGGCTTCCTGCAGTGTTTCCTGATCATCTTCATCCAGATCGCTGATCAGCTCAGGAACATCGGTGACTTCAGTCATCCCATCCGCCTGGTAAAATGCATCAATTTGTGCAAGCACTTTTTTATGATTTTCCTGCAGAGCCTGTAACGTTTTACAAAAAGCATACACAGAACTTTCCAGACGCTTCAGCAGATTGGTGGTCATCAGACTGACCAGACTCTTTTCCCGGTCCGCCTGTTTTAATTTACCTTTACCACCTGCTACCTGAGTGTCATACAAATCTTCATAATCTTTTAATTTGCTTTTCAAAATGTAATTGACCGGACAATAGATGGAAAGCCTCAACGAAGTCAGCCGTTCAAAGATTTCATTAAAGCTGACAATATCTTCTCTGTTGGTTAACGGGCAATGGAATGAAAGCGGTCGCTTACGTTCGGGGAAATGACCTATATCTGTAGTATCATAAAAAGTCTCAATATGTTTGCGTGAACGGGCGATGGTAACGCTGTCTAACAGTTCAAAAAAATCTATATCCAGACGGTCTAAAATTGCCTTTGTGGTACGCTGTTGCGGTGGCAGTTGCGACCAGGTATTGAAAGCCCTTTGTGCATTTTTGAAAATCTCTTCAATGCTATGGGTAATTTTGAGATCTTTCGACAGGTTGTGGGATTCGCCCTCATAAGCCAGTGCCAGCTGATTGCGTAAATCAGTAAAGCGATTATTCACCGGTGTCGCTGAAAGCATTAGCACTTTGGTTTTTACACCACTTTTAATCACTTTGTTCATCAATTTTTGGTAGCGGGTTTCACGGTCATTAACCGCTAGATTATTTCTAAAGTTATGGGATTCATCAATGACAACTAGATCGTAATTGCCCCAGTTGACCAGGTCCAGCCGGGTACCAAAGGATTCTCCGGAGGTACGACTCAAATCGGTATGACACAACACCTCATAGTTAAAACGGTCTTTAGCAAAAAGGTTAGTGGTGACGTTGCGGTTGTAAGTGAGCCAGTTATCAGCAATCTTTTTCGGGCACAGCAGCAGCACCGATTTATTGCGTAATTCGTAATACTTCATAACAGCCAGTGCCGTGAAGGTTTTGCCCAAACCTACCGAGTCAGCCAGAATGCAGCCGTTGTGCATTTCCAGCTTATTGATCAGACTCACTGCCGCATCCTTCTGGAAATTAAATAGCTTTTGCCATATTTGTGTCTCCTGATAACCGGTGCGTTCATTGGCAAGCACATCTTCATTAATATCATCGAGAAAGTCATGGAATATGTTGTATAATAAGATGAAGTAAATACGCTCAGGAGAATTTTCATGATAAACTGACTCTATGTGCCGGATAACCTGCCCGGTTACCTCTTCCAGTTTTTCCTGGTCATACCAGATTTGCTCAAAGATTTGTAGGTAGGGCGTGACAAGGGGTGATTGAGTCATTTTATGCGTGAAACCTAACAGTACATTACCCCTCTGGTAACCTAAATCCACAGCGGTAAAACCATTAACTGGTGTAAATACGGTAGTATTTGCAGTATTGGTCACTGCGATAAAAGGTTGTATTTGCGCACTGGAGCGGTTGGACTTAAAGGTAACTTTATTTTTTATCCAGTCAGCACACTCTTTTGCGATGGCTTTTTGGTTGAGCTTATTCTTAAGATGAATTTCAAACTCTGATCCATAAAGGCTGTGCTCTCTTTGTGCTTTGGGGATATAAAATTCGCGATGTTCTTTTTTGATCTTGTCGGTGGCTTTCTCAGCAACAAAGGTGGGTGAAGTAAAGATAAACTCAAGTGACTCAATGGTTGATAACACTTTTTTGAGTTCAGCAA
Organism: Endozoicomonadaceae bacterium; assembly: GCA_026710285.1. GTDB lineage: Bacteria > Pseudomonadota > Gammaproteobacteria > Pseudomonadales > Endozoicomonadaceae > JAPORK01. The sequence goes on from JAPORK010000259.1 coordinate 2,685, forward strand.
AGGCGTACATAGAGAAACATGGAGCAGCAATTTTCAACTTTGAATGAGCAAACAGAACTTCTTTTAGCTGGTCACCCAACAGTATATTGGTATTATCAATGGTTTCCATGCAGGTATATCCTTGCAAGCAAAAACGCAACATCTTTAGTTGTGCAATATGATGAGGGCTTATGATTCCCATTCAACCATAAATTGAATGCTCAGTAAATACCATGGATGAAAACTTTAACGATGGGCCACCTGTTTGATACAGATTGACCCTATCAATCATGGACGGGCGCTTAAATCCGTTACAATTAAGTTATAAATGCAATGCTCATGTTAAAATTATCTTTAATACAGATGATTAATATATAAAGTCATACCCGTTTATTTTCTATTGTGGCTGGATAAATACAATTTAAATCATTGCAATTGAGCGGTAAAGATAACAAACTATGAAAAAAGTTACTCGAAAAACATTCGATGAAGTAATGGTACCTAATTATAATCCACAGACCATAATACCGGTAAGTGGAAAAGGTGCTTATGTTTGGGATCAAACCGGACAAAAATATATCGATTTCACCAGCGGTATTGCTGTTAACGCATTGGGACACTGTCATCCTGCATTAATTGATGCCCTTGAAACCCAGGCCAAAAAGCTCTGGCACACTGGTAATATATTCACCAATGAACCTGCTCTGGAGTTGGCACAATTATTAACCGGGCTTACTTTTGCAGAAAAAGTTTTTTTTTGTAACTCAGGTGCTGAAGCTAACGAAGCTGCTTTAAAGTTAGCGCGTAAATATGCCCATGATCACTATAACCATAAAAAACATCAAATCATCTCTTTTTACAGTGGGTTTCATGGTAAATCACTATTCACTGTCACCGTAGGCGGAAAACCTGAGAGTCGAAGAGGCTTTAAACCGGTTCCCGGTGGTGTTGTGCACTTACCTTTCAATGATATTGATGCGCTGAAAGCAACCCTTTCTGAAAAAACTTGTGCTGTTATACTAGAGCCTGTTCAGGGAGCAGGTGGTGTTATTCCAGCAACAGCTGACTTTTTGCATGCAGTCCGGCATGCATGTGATCAGCATAATGCACTGATGATATTCGATGAAATACAGACCGGTGTTGGGCGTACCGGAAAACTTTATGCTTATATGCATTATGGTGTTGTGCCGGATATATTAACCACAGCAAAAGCGCTCGGAGGTGGTTTTCCTGTTGCTGCAATGTTAACAACAACTGAAATTGCCAAAAGCCTGCATTTTGGAACACATGGTAGTACTTACGGTGGAAATCCACTGGCATGCGCTGTTGCAAAGGCAGTCCTTAAAATGACAGACGCCGCTCTTTTAAACCAAGTAAGTAAACGGCATAAGTTCCTTATACAGGAATTAACCCGGTTAAACAAAAAATACCATGTCTTTAAAGATATCAGAGGTTTAGGGTTATTAATTGGTTGCGAATTAAATGAACAGTATGCAGGCAAAGCAAGATTTTTTTTACAGACGTCCATTACTCAATGCAGGTACAGATATATTGCGTATTACTCCGCCACTCATTATATCTGATGATGAAATTGCTGAAGGAATAAAACGACTTGATGCAACTATTGCTGAAATTATTTGTCATTAAAAAATTCAGATACTGCCGGTCGTTTACTGATTAGTAACCTGATCAGTATCTGCTTTGGTTTTTTTGTAAAAACGGGAAATCAAAGTTATAAATACAACGTAGTGTGCTTGTGGGTATAACTGCGATTATGCGGCTGTAACAACAAGTTAATAAAAAAGTACTGAAGTCAGTTAAAATAATCAGATAATAAACTTATCTCATACTAACCTATAAAAATATTATTTTTCATAACCAACCGATCACGAAATAATAGATATGGAGTATTAATTATGTTTGTTATCCGTCCTGTCAAAGAAGGAGACTGGAAAGCACTATGGCATATAGCTAATCAAACAGGTCCCGGTTTTTCATCATTACAACCTTGCAAAGAAAGCGTAAGCAAAAGACTGAACAAAACCCTCAATTCATTTGCAAAAAAAATAAGAAAAGAAGACAGGCTGTATATTTTTTGTCTGGAAGATATAAAAACCCGACAACTAGCAGGTGTAAGCGCCATTATCTCTGGTTTAGGGTTGGATGAACCCTGGTATAATTTTCGTCTTAATACGGTTGTCCATGCTTCACAGCGGTTTAATATTTTTCATAAAGTACAAACGCTTACACTCTGTAATGATTACACCGGTTGTTCAGAATTATGTATGCTCTTTTTGTTACCAGAGTATCGCTCTTTGAATGGAATAGGTCATCTGCTTTCTAAATCACGCTTTTTATTTTTAGCTGCACATCCTTATCTGTTTAATGACCGTATTATTGCTGAAATGCGCGGAGTCACTGATGAACAGGGTGAGACACCTTTTTGGGAAGCGTTGGGGCGTAAATTTATGGGTGTAGATTTTATTGAGGCTGATCAGGCATTAAGCAATAATCGCTCTTTTGTTATTGAGCTCATGCCAAGACATACTATTTACATGAACATGCTACCGGAAAATGCACAAAGAGTCATTGGGCTAACTCACCAGGAAACGCTGCCGGCAATAAAAATATTATACAATGAGGGTTTTAAATACCGTAACTATGTTGCTCCTTTTGATGCGGGTCCTGTTTTAGAGGCTTATGTAGAGGATATCCGGGCAGTACAACGCAGCTTTTCAGCTTGTGTGAGCATTACTAAAAAACCTTTACAATTCCCATTATGTACATCACAACAATGGCTAATCAGTAACAAATTATTTGAAGACTATCGTTGTATTATGGGAAGAGCTTATGCTTCTCAAGAAGCAAAAAGAGTTATGCTTACTAAAGAACAGGCTGATGCTCTAAATATTACAGAAGGTGACTATGTCTCTATGGTACCTGTTCATGCAGGAGAAATCTGTGAAAAACCAAACAATAATACGGCTATCGTTAATAAATTAATAAGGCAGTTCACCACTTAACAACAGCACTGTGGCGTCAGACAGTTTTTAGCTACATGTGAGATCTTATTACACCTGTACTGATGCAGCAGCAACCATCGTGATGATTCATTAATAATTAAAATACAAACAGAAGTCTGGTGTTTACTTGGTTGTGCCTGTTAAAAATAAAAAATAGGGCAGCATCCATATTGTTAATCTGTTTATTACGGTAATATCAGATGCTGACAGGCTACCCATAAAAAACCGCCTGTAACAGCGGTTTTTATAGATTTTATTTTTTTAAAAATCTTAAAGTGGCATGGTGTAGTTTAGCATAATACGAGTGTCTTTATTACGTTTGTTCGCTTTTATTTTGTTATTATTAACATCATTAGCATGATATCTTTCTTTGTAATGACCATGCTTAAGTACGGCAGACAGATTTTTTACAAAAGGAAGATCGTAGTGCACACTAAAGTCCATTTCTGAAGCTCTGTGATTTTTTTCACCCTTATAATCAACAGAACCAAATGTGTAGCCTGCCTTTAATGCAAGCCCCTGGACAAAATCAGAACAATCATATCCTACACCAACACGGGCAGAATGTGTTCCGGGTGCCGAGAAATCGTTTACTGTACCGGCCGTATAACCAATAAAATCATTACTTATAAGTGCCAATTTGTTGCCTTTGGAAACATACATAGTAGCACTGGCCTTAGGGTCGTATTGATCTGCTTTACCACTTATGTTTGTATAGCTTAGTCCGGCACTCACTTTATCCATTTGCCACATAACTTTGGCACCACCCCAGTCCAGAGAGGTTTTATTGTTGATCTTCTTAGTGGCATCCTTATTGATACCAACTTCTTTGGAGTTACCAAATTGTGCAGCAACGGTAAATTCACCCATACTCATGTTCATTGAAGGTAATTTATAAGCGGCATCAATATAGCTGTTTTTCTCAAAATCACGCTGATATGTTTGTTGTGTACGCAATGTCAGCTTATCATCACCGGCTAACTGATCTACTGTGTATTCTGCACCATAAAGCTGTAAAGAACGGTTTTTTAATTTTCCATTTTCTTCGACAGCTAATTTTAAAAAACCAGAAGTTGCTGGTATATTATGTTTGGTTACATGTCCTGCATACACTTTAAGACCTTTCCAGTTCACATCACCGTAAAAACCTTCATCAAGACTCGGTGTCGCATATTCATCTACACTAGAAAAGAGCGGTGTATCATACATCATACGTCCATACTTTAAAACACCGCAGTCCATTAGGTTGACTCTGACACTATATCCAACTTTACCATAGCTGTTTGCTTTATTTTTACGGTCAACTGGCAATAATTCAGCAATTCTTTTGGCTGCATTCTTTTTAGCTTTTGTGTTGTCTTTATTTTTCTGCAGATAAGAATTATCCAGTTTTTGGTTGTAATAAAAAGAGAGGTCTGCGCCTACCCAGTTCATAAACCATCCGGACTTTGCATCTGCCATGAAGGCCTGAGTCCAGGCATGCTGATCTTTATTATTAAACTCCCGACTTCGATCTTTTTTATCGTTTTTATCTGTTGTGTTTCGGTAATAATTTTTGAAACCCAACGTTACTTTACCATCAGAAAAAAAGCTATTACTCATCATATCTTGCATTGCAGACATATCATGAGTGCTTTCCATGTCATCCGCTATAGCTGGTAATACCCCTCCTGCCATTGCCATAACGATTGCGCTTCCCAGCAATTTTTTTCTAAACAATACCATTGTGTAGCTGCTCCACCTGAGTTTTTTATTGTTAACTTATATCACGATAATGCAGTCAGATTCGTGTATATAATTGCTTCTTGCTTAACGTTTTATTTTATTTATTATGTTAATCTTTGTCTTGTAATAAAAATAGAATTTATTATTAGTTAACAGAAAAATAATTTTTAAGCAAGTCTTTTTGTATTGTCTGTTAGATTTTAATAAAATGCAAATCTACATATTAAAATTTAAACTACACAGACTAAAAAAGTAGTTTTAACTGCGTCAGGAGTCCTCTGTTTTAAGAGGTGAAAGGTAAAGATGAGTAGATTACAACGATTAAAAAATACTTTTTCTGCTGGAATAATGGCAGTTTTATAACAGGTAATTACTGTAACAATGTAAGATACTCAATCTCTGACTGTGCCGCAAAAATCATAACACCTAAATATCAGGATTTACAGCGCTCGCTTTTGTTTTCAACACCGAACAGGCTAAAAATAATTTTAACCCTGCAATAAAATAAAGTGTACTCATCCTTTTACAAAAGTAGAAAGCCCTCTCATCATACTGCGTATCTTAGGATCGCTAATACGTTCATCAATTGATTTTACATGTTCAGTTTTATAACCACGAGCCCCTACATTTTTGCTCTGAACCTCTAAATTCCCTGTATGTAAAACTGCTTGTGCAAATAATTTTTTTTGCTCTGGTGTTAATTTTTTACCCGGTTCAGGAATGGATTCGTACTCGTCAAAGTGCATGGCAAGAAACTTTGTTTCTGCATCTTGCATGCCGGTACGATCTTTACCACTTTTGCAATTATACATCGAAACCATACCTATTTGATGGGCAAGGAGTGACATTCTTGAAGTTAATTTGTAAACATCATTGTCTTTATAATGAGTGCCTGAATAAAAAATATCATGACACTGTTTTGATAATATATCGATTAACCGATCTTTTTTCTCAAGTTTTACAATCTCATCCTGCAGCTGCGTCATTTTTTCAGAAATATCCTTTTGTTCTTCGGGAGATGAGTTTTCTATTGATTGAGCATAATTGACCATACGTTGCGTTTTTTCCTTTAGCTCCTCATAAATTTTATCCTAATACTTGTCTACAACGCCAGTCGTCGCCGTCGTATTGTTGTCCTTTTTCCCAAA
>JAPORK010000070.1:0-4133 GCA_026710285.1 Endozoicomonadaceae bacterium
TCTCTTCTATAGAAGAGTTCAGGCGATGAATTTCATCAATAAAAAGAATGTCTCCGCTTTCAAGATTGGTCAGGATGGCTGCCAAATCGCCGGCTTTTTCCATGACAGGTCCAGAAGTGCTACAAATTTTCACTTCCATTTCATTTGCTATAATATTGGCGAGTGTCGTTTTTCCCAAACCCGGCGGACCAAAGATAAGCGTATGGTCTAATGATTCACTTCTCGCCTTTGCAGCACAAATAAAAATTTCCATCTGCTCACGTACAGCGGGTTGACCACAATATTCATTGAGTTTTAATGGTCGTACTGATGTTTCCGTCTTTTTTTCGGACGTCTGTTGCTCTTCTGGTAAAGGTTGTGCACAAATTAACCGGTCATTTTTTATCATTAGCGCTCCGGGTGATCAGACCATAGCTTGTAAGGCCTGACGAATAAGCTGATCGCTGGCCAGTGTGGTTTTATCTTTGATTTTGTTGACTGCCCGGCTGGCATCGGGTTGTTTATATCCCAGAGAAATCAGCGCATTGACAGCATCGGTAATGGCCTGCTGATTACTATCAGCCACTGTGTTGGTTAGAGAGAAGTTTGTATCTGCATCATTGAGATGATTTAAATTTTTTAACCGACCTTCCATTTCAACCAGCAGACGTGCTGCTGTTTTTTTACCTACGCCGGGTATCCGGGTTAACATGGATACATTTTGTTCCTGTACACACATAACCAGCGTTTTTTCATTCAGTACCGATAAGATGCTTAACGCAAGTTTTGGTCCCACACCACTTATTTTTATCAATTCACGAAATAGTTCACGTTCAGATTTACTGTGAAACCCATACAGTAGATGAGCATCTTCTCTGACAGAGAGGTGTGTGTAGAGTACGGCAACTGAACCTTCAGCAGGTAGCTGTGAAAAAGTAATCAGTGATGTCTGAATTTCATAGCCAGTGCCTGAAGCGTCTATCAGAAGATAAGGAAGGGATTTTTCAATAATCGTTCCTTTTATACGTCCAATCATCTCTTTGTCCACTTGTAACAAATTAACATTAATAAATTTAACATAAAAATACGTTAAGCCTGTTGCCGGGTTGCTGGCATATCATTATTACTTATAACAACATACCGAACTTCTATGTACGATCACAATATAACGTATCTTCATCATTGTTGTGGGTTGTTTTCATTCCGTCTGCCCGCTTTTGCGCCAGCTTATCCAGATAGTCTGCATTGATATTTCCAGTAACATAGTGACCATCAAAGACGGAGCTGTCAAACTGCGTAATTAGGTGCTGTTTCTTCATGAGCTCCTGTGTTAGCGCATCAAGATCCTGATAGATCAGTCCGTCTGCCTTCATATACTCACAAACTTCTTCGTGTGTGCGTTTGTGTGCAATCAGCTCATCAGCAACAGGCATATCAATTCCATAAACATTAGGATAACGTACAGCAGGTGCGGCTGAACAGAAATAAACTTTATTAGCTCCTGACTCCCTTGCTATTTCAATGATCTGCTTACACGTAGTCCCACGCACTACAGAATCATCAACAATTAATATGTTTTTTCCCTGAAATTCAGCATTTATCGTATTTAATTTTCTGCGTACGGCACTATGGCGTATTTTTTGTGCCGGCATAATAAAGGTTCGACCAATATAACGGTTTTTTACAAACCCTTCTCTGTAAGGAATATTCAAACAATGTGCAAGCTCTAATGCAGAAGAACGGCTACTGTCTGGTATTGGCATAACAACATCAATCTGTTTGTCAAACCACTCTCTTTGTATTTTATCAGCAAGAATTTTTCCCATACTAACTCTGGCATCATAAACGGAAACACCATCCATTACAGAGTCCGGACGGGCCATATAGACATATTCAAAAAGGCAGGGACTCAATTGTGTTTTCTGTGCACACTGCTGAATGTGTAATTGCTTGTTTTGATCGATATAAACAGCTTCTCCCGGTGCAACATCTCGCACCAACTCAAATCCTGCACAGTCAAGCGCCACAGACTCCGAGGCGACCATATATTCTTCTCCCCGCTCCGTGTTGCGCCGCCCTAAGACCAAGGGTCTGATACCAAAGGGATCTCTGAAAGCAAACAGACCATAGCCAATGATCATACCTACAGCAGCATATCCACCTGTACAACGCTGATGCACTGTTTCAATAGCACGAAAAATATTGTCGGCAGATAAACCGCCCTGTATATTCTGCATCTGCAGCTCATAAGCAATGACATTTAGCAATATTTCTGAATCAGATTCCGTATTAAGGTGGCGACGTTCTTCATAAAGCAGTCTTTGGCGTAGCTCGTGTGCATTGATCAGGTTGCCATTATGCGCCAGTACAATACCATAAGGTGAGTTGGTATAAAACGGTTGTGCTTCAGCCACATCAAGTGAACCGGCAGTTGGATAGCGTACGTGTCCTATTCCCACATCGCCCTGTAAACGCTCCATATGCCGGGCAAAAAATACATCGCGAACTAAACCATTTGCTTTTCGCAGATGGAAGTGCCGATGATGGCATGTAGCAATTCCCGCAGCATCCTGGCCACGATGCTGCAAAACTGTCAGTGCTTCATATAAGAGGGTGTTTACGTTTTTATAGCTAACTATGCCAGCAATGCCACACATAATGTGATATCTCTATTTTTGAGTTGTGATATTACCCGATGACAACTTGGTCATCAAAACCTTTTATTTCTAAAAAAACAGTTCTGTCTATTTTAAAGAAAACTAAATTACAAAAAAAGAGATATTGTTCTTTTATTGTTAACAGTCGCAAATTTCAACACAGCCGCTTTTAAATGTATAAACAGCTGTTTGAGTAAAGCCAGCCCTGGGTATCAACAAACCTTTCGTCAGGCTTTTACAAAGTTGGTTAAAAAAATTAGCAGCAATCCTAACGGACCCACATATTTTACAAGGAAATACCAAAATTTTCCCCAGAATTGATTAAGATTCATCTGCTGAATAAAATACTGCTGCTTCATAGCACGACCAGTAAACAAAAGAATCAGGAATCCGGTTACGGGTAAAAATATATCTGTAGCCAAGCCTGTGTAGAGTGAAAAGAGATCTTGTCCGAAAAATTTTATATTTTTTAAAATGTTAAATGAGAAAGCGGGAATCAGCCCCAGGCACCAGACAATTAATGCTGAACAACAGGTTCCTTTTAAACGGCTGTTCATTTTATGAGACAGTGTAGCCACCAGCGGTTCTGCAAGATTGACGGAAGATGTCCAGCAGGCAATGAGTAATAAAAAAAAGAATACCGGCATGATTAGCAGCCCAAAAGGCATATCTTTTAATGCAACAGGCAGTGCCATAAAGATAAGTCCGGGACCAGAAGAAGCGCTCATACCATAAGAAAAAACAATAGAGAAAATAGCAATACCTGCACAAAGGGTTACCACCAGGTTAATAACTGCGACAACACTCACACTAAAGAGTATTGATTGTGTTTGAGGCATATAAGCGCCATACGCCATTAAACAACAGGCACCTGTTGCCAGCGTAAAAAAAGCCATGCCCATCGCTGTTAACAGCATAGATGGTTTTAATTCACTCCAGTTTGGATGCAGGATATAATGCAATGCTTTAGTAAACCCCGGCAGCGTTGCTGCATAAATCACCAGAACAATCAGAATGGTATATAAAAACGGCATTAGCATATCGTTTAACCGCTCAATACCGTTGTTGACTTTAAATGCACTTACACCAAAAGTCATGATCAGAAAGAGTGTTCCATAACCCAACAGCAATGAAGGTCTGCCTAAAAAATCATTGAATATTACTTCGGCTTTTGCAACGCTACCGACCTGTAGTCCTGACAGTGACATCCATAAATAATGGACACCCCAGCCACTGACAACACAATAGAAAGAGAGGATAAGTGCAGACGCTAGTGTACCGAGTATCGCTATTTTACTCCAGTGTACTGAAGTACCAGACCCTGAAGCAGATACTATTTTCAATGCTTCAGCAGGGGGGCGACGACCAATACGCCCGATCAAAATTTCGGCCACCATGGCCGGAATTCCTAATATTAAAATAAAGAACAGATAACAGCAAATGAACAGGCTGCCCCCGTTTTCTCCAATTAAATAATGCATGCGCCAAATACTACCT
>JAPORK010000070.1:4143-8521 GCA_026710285.1 Endozoicomonadaceae bacterium
AAAATAAACGCTTTGTGAGATGACATCATGGCTACATTCTTCATTAAAATGCCCCGTGCTGGTTTTCTATGTTATGAAGAGAGACAGTGTACCCTGTATATAAAATTTTTGCTGTTATTTTTTTGATTTTTCGGTATACGGTCTCTGCGCAGCATCATAATAAAGGGGAGCATCATTTCTATCTGTTTGAATAATAGATTTTTTTGACTGATCACCACAGATAGGACAGTCTTCCTTTAAACCCAGTTTATTTAAACCACCACATGATCCGGCGATAGGTTGTTTTGACAGAATGACACCAATTGCCATCATAGCAACAACCAATATTAAAAAAATAAACGTAAATAACCAAATCATGTTTAAAACCCCATTCAAAAGATATGTATTTGATATTATTGTGTATCCTGCGATAATAAGCGTCTAATTTATTTTGCAACCAAACAACGAGATGTACCGGGCAGGAACTGTATTAATGTTCTAAAAGGCTAATATTAAATTGTAACACAAGCTCTGCAAAACGATCATTAACTATGCCGTAAAACCACATTATTTTTAGGAAAACCTGCCGGTGCAAAAGCTGGAGCTTAAAAAGTGTGACTAAGAGAAAGCCTTAAGAGAGTGGGTCAAAAGCTTCGTGAAGCGTGTTTACTTAGGTTGCAACAGTCCCATATAGTTTACAAAAGACAGATATATTGAGCGGGTGGTTTTGACATTGTCCGCCATGCATTAATTCAGCAAAGCAAGCAGTATATTTTGTATTTTTTTTGCTGAAAACCAGATTCCTGATGTCTGCTCACAATAACTTTTGATCAGATATTGTAAATGTTCAGCTGAAAAGGTATGTGACGCATGACGAATAAAACACTTTAATTCTTTTAAACGTTCTCCCGTCAGAGGTATTCTTCTTCTGGCTTTTTCAAGATCAATTAAACAGATATTTATAGGATCCGCTGAATCAGCCTTCACAAAAATATGATTAGGATACAGACAATAGTGAAACCACCCTTTTTTGTGCATATACCTTATGACTTTTCCTGTTTCTGCCATAACTGCAATGATTAGCGATTCATTGTTAAGATTATTTTTATAAAATGTATATAAATCCTGATAACCGGTTAGTGCCCGGGTGACAAGAATCGCCTGATGAGCTTTATCAGTCACCCTCTCTCCATAAAAGGAAATATCTATAACTTTTATGCCCGCTCGTTGCAAAGCAATCACGTTTTTCAACTCTCGCCGATAAGTGGGAATGCCAGAAAAAGGGTGAAACAGCGTGCGGGTATTATGGTTTTCCTGCCGTTTGATAAACCAACATGGTTCCTCTTCAGGCCACCTTATTACACTGCTCCACCCGTTGCGACGTTTGTTGGGCGTTTCAAAACATTCTGCCTGCAGATTCCATATTGCCTCAAAAGACCCGGCACCTGCTGTCTGCATGGTCTGACGTTCTTCCTCGGAAGAATAAATTGTATACACCGCCATCTCTAAAAATAAATATCTCTTTTATAAACCGCTACCTGCTTTAAGCGCTTGTTCACCTTTATCACCGGTTACAAATGTCAAAATCTGTCACCGGTATAGCAGTATCAGTCAATTATGTTAACTGTTCTTTTCTATCAGCCATGATATACATCAACCCTGTTTTATAGCTATATTGTTAATTATGAGAAAAATAGCCAGAAAACCATTAAAAATCTAACAAACCAAAGGTTTACTATACATTATGAGCACAAAATTTTTAAATACATTTTTAAAAATTTTATTATTTTCTGCCAGTTTGATCACCATAACAGGTTGCATTTATCATGCTGATAATAAAAACACTCAGGAAAACACTATAAGAGAAGAGGAAAATATACAACTTGCTGCAAAATATCTGGTGGCTAATCAACCGCTGAAAGCCATATCTCGATTGGAAAAACTTTTATCACACTCCCCCTTTTCATCAAATGCTTACGGGCTTTTAGGTGTCATTTATCAGCAGCAGGGGGAATTTGCTCTGGCAGAAAAAAACTTTGAAAAAGCGCTCAGATTGAATCCTTCATCATCAGAAATAAGAAATAATTATGGTGCTATGCTTTATACAAACAAGCGCTTTAAAGAAGCTGCTCGTCAGTTTCATTTAGCATCACAAAACGCTTATTATAAAAACCGCGACAGAGTCTTTGAAAATCTCGGGAAAACTTATCTTCGTATGGAGAAAATGCAAAAAGCTGTTGACTATTATAAGCATGCGCTTAGACTTAACAGTGAGCGTTCTGATGTAAAGTTAAGTCTGGTAAAAATTTTTTTGCAGCAAAAAAACTTATCGGAAGCTGAGCGATATTATAATGATTTTCTTGCAAGAGACAGAGAATCTGCACAAAGTTTATGGTTGGGCATTCAGCTCGCTTATAAAATGAATTATTCTGATAAACTGACTGAATATGGTAATAGGCTTTCAAAACACTATGCCGGGTCAACAGAATATATAAAATATCAAAACTTAATCAGTAGTAAGATGCAGTCAAATGACGAATAAATGTACCAATGATCCTTGCGATCAAAAAGTCCAGATAGCGTCCGATGGTATGCCTGAACTTTCGCCGGGAGTATTGCTTCAGGAAGAGCGAAAAAGACAAAAATTAAAGATAAAAGATGTCGCATCTTATCTAAAAATTCCTGAACAATATGTTATTGCACTTGAAGCCGACCAGTATAACAATTTACCAGGGAAGACATTTGCTTTAGGATATTTGCGAAATTATGCACAAATGCTGCATCTTGACATAACCACCTTTGAAAAACATCTGCAGAATCTGTTTTTAAATGATGAAAAAAGCTTTACCATTTCCGGTATGCCTTCCCGTCACAAAAAATTATCTCCCGTAATGTGGTTTAGTATGATTTTTACAGCGATCTTGTTGGTTATTGTTGTTCTTGCAGGTATCTGGGTTTATCACCATTTTTCACTGGATCCGGACGGCATAAGCTTCACAAAAACAGCAACAAAAATTACACCGGAAAAAAATATCTGATAAATTTCTGCTTTCATTCCTGCCCCTGCTGTTATTCCTGCAAAACCAGGAATCCGTGCGCCTTACAAGCGCGTAAAATTTTGTAACCTAAAATGATTGTCACGGTAAAGCTGAGACCGGCAGCCATATATCGAGTCTTGCGTGGTGTGAGGTAACAATCACCGCGAAGCACAGACATTAAGATAATAACGTTGGCTGAAGATAATTGGTCCCGAAATTGATTAGCATAGAAGCAACTGACCCTATGGATTCAGCGGGAAAGCAGAAGCCAGGATCTGTAGGAGTTGAAATTACCAATTGGTAATTCCTTCTACCCAATAAAAAAAACAGAATGAGTTTTTTACTCTGATTCTATTCTAATAGTGTATACATATCAATTCTCACTGTCTTGTCCTGCTGATTACAAAATTGTTCAAGCAGAGACCGGTAATTTAAACGCTTGTTCACAATAGAACCATCAACAAAAAAAAGATAGGTTTTCCATCCATTTGCCAACCGTTTTACAACAGACAAGTGAACAGTAGACCCAATAATTGCTGTTTTGTTTACCGGAACAAGACTCTTTATTTTCAGAAGATCGCTTTCAGGTTCAGGTATGGTAGTCACTGTATTTCCTGAAGGCAACACTGAATTTAATGTTTTTATAAGAGAGGCAAAATATAGTTGATAGTTTTTAGGGTTCTGCTCAATATCATAACTACGTCGTGTAATTAAAAAATCTTTAAATAATTCAGTATCCAACTCTTTTTTTGAAAGCATGGCAGTTACAAGGATTGTACCTGCATCACATTCGACATTGTTTCCGCAGGCAGATGAACATAAGATGCTATAGACTGCACTCGTATCACCCATATTTTGTAATCTGAGAAACCTGTTATTAGAAGATACAACGTGTGGTATATTGTGCAAAAACAACAAATCAACAAGATCTTCTGTAAAAAGATCAGGCGGTATAGAAGTTATTTGACCGGCAATTACATCCAGATCAGCAAAATGGTATGATTTAGCACCAGAGACTTTTAGCATGCGGCGAAGTTTATAACTGGTGACCCCTGTTTCAGCAATACTAAATTCTTCAGTGGCTTCTACACCCAAAAGAGCAAATGCCGCATCGGCTGCAATCAGGATAACCATTTGTGTGACACCCACAACGGCAGATGCAATGTTAAGACCTCTATTGGCAGGAGCAACTGCTGCTGCAACAGGGATGCAACTAACAGTTGCTGCAATTTCCACGGTTACTGTTGCCAATGTTGTATTCCCTGCACTGACAACAGTGGCTCCCAGCGCTGCAATGGTCAACCCGGCAGCAACGACTGATGTAGCAAGATTCACCCATTTATTGTCAAGCGCTCCCAGCC
>JAPORK010000056.1 GCA_026710285.1 Endozoicomonadaceae bacterium
AAAAAATTACAGCTCCTACCCAGTTATTGTGCAAAAAAGCTGTAAAACAGTGTTCTTTGCTACGATCACGGGTCAGGTATTGTTGATATAGAAAGAGTCCCGCTGCAATGGCTAATCCTATGTAAAAGTAACCATTCAGATGCAGCAATCTGCCTGCTATATAAAAGCAAATCAGTGTCAGACAGTTGAGAATAAAAATAATTTTTTTGTCGTATTGACCAAATAAAACAGCAGTAGATTTAACACCTATTTTCAGGTCATCATCTCTGTCTGTCATAGCATAATAGGTATCAAAGGCAATCACCCAAAAAAAAGTACCGGCATACAACCACCATGCAGGGGCTGCTAGCTGTGAAGTTTCTGCCGCCCATGCCATAGGAACAGGGTAGCTATAAGCCAAACCTAAAAATGCTTGTGGCCAGTGAGTGAAACGTTTCATAAAGGGATAAATGAGTGTCAAGAGTACACCAATAAAGGCTAGTTTTATAGTGAGTGTATTAGTAAACAACACCAGTATAAATGCAGTGATAAGAAAAATAACCAATAGCTCTATTGCTTCTCTGGCAGTTATATCTTTGGCAGCAAGTGGGCGTGAACAGGTACGTTTCACATGTGCATCAAACCCTCTGTCTGCATAATCATTGATAATACAGCCGGCGCTACGCATAATGAATGTACCCACAATAAAGATAATTAAGTTTTTTAACCTGGGAGCTTGCATATGAGCCAGCCATAATGTCCACAAAGATGGCCAGATTAGCAAGGTTGTACCAATCGGTTTGTCAAAACGAATAAGGCGATAATAGTGGCGCCAGTGGCGAAGAGTCAGCTCAATCATACAAATTTTATTGGTGGTCAGTTAAATACAATCAGTTTAAAGTTTGTTGGTATATCATGCAATCTCTGTTCAATAATGTTTATCTGGTTTTAATAACGCAGGAAGGAAGTATTCAGTAACGAGAATCTTGTTGTTCCTGATGGAAAAGGCTGAGCGACGTCCCCACAACTTTTGATTGGTCGGAGCTCCGGAATCTTTTGCTAGCTGAGTGCTGTGAATGCGTGTGATTTCAAAAGCGCTGCGGTTAACTTCTGACTGAAAGAAAAGCCATTTTCCAATGGGTGTTTGTGCTGAAAAAGAGAGATGCTGTTGAATATCGGGAATATTTGCCGGTAAAATACTGCGTGCATACACAAGTGGGATATCATTAACAATTAGCTGTACCCGGCGTACAATAAACTGCTGCTTTGTTGCGGATATACCGAGAGCGCACAGTTCAGTTGCTTCTGGTTCATCTAACTCCTGCTGTAAAATTTTAACTGTTGGTTTAGCGTTGTAGAAGCGCTCCAGCCTGGAGGTGAGTGAATTTTTATCCGTTAACCAGTAGCGTTCACTTTCAGAAGCACAACCGATTGCCTGATCTTCAGGAAGCCATACAGATGCCAGTGTAATATCTGTGGTTATCTTTTTTTTATCAGGCTTACCGGTATTCATTAATCTTTGCTTTGTCAACTTTTCTGCTCTGCTGTTTTTTCCTGGAGTATATCTTTAATAATACTTTGTTTAGCATTAATTACAGATAATATTTCTGTCAGATTTTTAAGCGGATGCTCTTCATCACTCCAGTGAGAGATAAAAAAAGAGGCAATTTTTTCCTGTGACACATCACTGAGTGATTTATCTTCCCACTGCGGCTGATTATCCTTATCAATAAGCAATGCGCGAATGCCTTCACAAAAGTCTTTATAGCGGGTGCACTGGATAGCAATATCAAATTCCATTTTAAAAATCTCTGCTAAAGACATGGTGGCTGCCCGTTTAATCTGTTCCTGTACAATCCATGCGGTTACCGGACAGCCATTTTTGAGTGGTTTAGCCCACTTGTTAAGCCACGGATTTTCGCTGGATAAAAGTTTTTGTAAAATTTTATCTGGGGCAGAGTTAGCCGTTATAGCAGCAATTTGCTGATGATATTTCTTTAATGCCGATGACGGGCATTCACAGATATAGGGTTCGGCTAATTGATTCAGCGCATCAGTGAGTAATACATGGTTATCTGCATCACCTTCTGCATGGCTATCTTTCCAGAGGATAGCAGTTAATTGCTGCTCTAAAGCATTAAACTGCTGAAAAGGTAGATAGTGATCAGCCAGTCCAACAAATAATGCGTCAGCGGCTTTCATACGAACACCGGTCATCCCTGCAAAAGCACCGATACCTTCTGGCATACGACTCAAAAACCAGCTGCTGCCTACATCCGGGAATAGCCCGATATTGATTTCTGGCATAGCCAGCACTGAACTTTCACATACAATGCGATGAGATGCTCCATTAATTAATCCAATACCTCCACCCATAACAAAACCTTTGCCCAGACAAATAACCGGTTTTTTATATTGATGGATCAGGTAGTCCAGCTGATACTCTCTGGAAAAAAACCGTTCTGCATAAAGATTCCTGGTGTATTTTGTCTCCAGTATGCTTTCATAGAGTTTACGAATATTACCGCCAGCGCAGAAAGCTTTATCTCCGGCACCCTTCAGGACAACACAAACGACTTGTGTATTCTTAGCCCAGGCTATGAGCTGAGCATATAATAAATCAATCATTTCCAGTGACAGGGCATTCAATGCATCTGCATCGTTTAGCATAGCTTCTGCAATGAGATGACCTGAGTGGGTTGGATATTCACGAAAAACAACAGGTGAATTGTTCATGGAAGTCACTTTTTTCCTTCGTCTTTTTTATTGCTATAAACGCAAAACAAACAGTATTGACAAGCATATTTATTATTAAACTCTTTTTAGTGCATTCCGATATAAAAACATAATTCTGATACGAATATCTCAGGGAGAGTCCAGACATGCCCGCGTCATGTACGGTCAGCACTAAAAAAACTAAAACAAGAACTCAAATTCTATGCCAATCCATGGAAAAAGCAATAGCTGAAGCCCGTAATGAACTGGCGAAGGATGTTGCATTCAAAAAAGAACTGGAATATGAACCTGGCTTATTGCGTGAAGCGATTGAAAAAGGACTGATCGGTGATAAAGAAGAAGTAAAGAAATTGTTTGATGAACAAAAGCAGTGGAAGGATGAAGTTAAATCTGACATTAAAGCCGCAGTAATGGCAGAGAAGCAGCGCATTAAACAGGAACGTCGCACGAAAAGGAAGTCAGGGAAAGGTACACAGTCAGCGTCTGATAAACCACAGAAACGTCGTCGCGCTACGGGGAGACTTATTTAGATTAAGGAAGGTTTTTGGCAGGGAGGCCATGAATGTCCATAAATAATGTAAATGGAAATATCGGAGGGGTCGCTGGTGCTCAGGGTATAACTAGTACCGAGACCACGACAGGTAAGCTCTCTGTTGCTGATCGTGTAGCGCTGGTCATGCTGGAAAAGTCAGAAATTTTACAGGGACAGCTGGAAAGCTATATCAATCAGGTCAGTGAGAAAAACGAAAAATTAAAGCAGCTTGGTGAAATCCAATCAAAATTGCGTAACATGGGCAACACCACCAATACAGTGGATTCTCCCACTTGGACCGCTGATCATAGCGCCAGTCCAAAACAAATCGATTTAGATAATGGATATTCAATATTAATTCATGGAGAAAGCCAGGCCTGGACAATACAAGACGCCAATGGCAATGAAACCAAAATTTGGGGTGACCCTCATGTAAATGAAGGCGATAAAGCAGGAGAGAAAAACTGGGATTTTCATGAAGATGCTACCTTTGTACTGGATGACGGAACCAAAATTCATGTTACCGTAAAAGATATTGGTGAACAGGGGCTTGTTACTGACAAACTAACTATTACTAAAGGCAATCAGTCTCTTGAAGTATCTGATATTGCTATAGATGCACCACAGGTTGGTAATCCTGAACTCAGAGGAGGTGAGCTGGATCAGGCCACTAATGATGGCTATGTATTTATGATGGGTGACCAGGCAGATGACTGGATACACATGCAGGGAGATACAAGCAGAGAAATAGGTTCGGACGGCTGGGAAAATATAACCACAGGTGGCGCTGTTCAGCATGAAGGCGGTTCGGATATGACTGGCGGTGGTATCATCACGGCACCGGATGCTGGTCCTGGTACCGGTCCCGGTAGCAGTAACGATATTAATAACACCCTGACTGCAAGCGACCTGGCGCTGTTAAAAGAACTCGGGGTTGAAATTTTTGATAGCAGCGGTACAGGGCAGCTTTCACCTACTGAAATACAAAACCTGAATATGACGATTAAAAGTGCTCAGGAATCATTAACCAGCGTATCACAGATAGATATGGTTAAACTACAAGCAGCCAATTCAAAATATGAACAAACAAATGCACTGGCTTCTCAGGTAATGAAATCACAGTTTCAGGAAACAAAATCAATTATTCGCAATATTGGATAATATTTCAACCAGTATAAGAAAATGGGCGAATCATGGAAAAAAAAGCGGCAAAAACAGCAACAAAAAAATCAATGCGCGATGTTATCTATGAAAACGATAAGGCAATTAAAAAAGCCAATAAAGCATTAGCAAATTTTGATAAATTACTTGACGGCATCTCTTTAAATAAAGGGGCAAGTACTGCTGTTATTAACAATCTCTCCCCATCTGACCCTGACTTGCAGGAAGCTCAGAAACAGTTAGGTGAACTGGGGCTTGATCCTGACAAAGAAGAAAAGGTTCAGATCAAACCCAAAAAACGTAAGCGCCTTAACAAAATCATGCGAGGAAAACTACAAATATAGTACATACTTGTAGTTACTCTGATTTGATCTAGTATTATATATTTTTGTATAAACTATAAATCATAAGTCGTTTAGTATTCTGCCGGATATGTTTCTTCTTCATCAGGTAAACGGTTATAAATTTGTTCCAGTAAAGAGACGAGTATTGTTTGTAACAAATAAAGCTCCATTGGTCCTATCGTGTTTGGCATTTGTATTTTACCTGCTGTTACCATTGTTGATAATTGAGTTAAACTCAGCTTGTCCTGATTCCATTTTTTTATCGACGGGGGAAGTGCGTATTGACTACTTGATTGTGAGTGAGCCTCCCTTGATTCCACTGCAGGTCTTTTAGGTCTTCTGGGATGTTTAAATGACGACCTGGCAGAAGGTGGAGGTGATATGTCTGTTGGAGGAGGTGGTGCCGGGTGCATTGGAGGAGGTGGTGCCGGGTGCATTGAAGGAGGTGCCGGGTGCATTGGAGGAGGTGGCGCCGGGTGCATTGGAGGAGGTGCCGGTTTTTTGTCAGATATCGTATTATGTGGGGTTGCTCTCCTTTTTCTTGACATATGGCTGTATAGGTTTTGCTCGTAAGTACTCTTCTGCGCTGTAGAAGTTGATGTGTGCTGAGACGCTGATGATTCCGGAGGAGCAGGTGTATTGATAACTTCATATATATTTTCTTTTTGTGTTAGAGGAGGAGGTTGCTGTTCTTTATCAGAAACAGCAGCTACTTCTTCTTGCCCTGAAGGATCATAACGTTTTTTTATCTCTGCACTCATATCTTCTGTATTATTATATGATTTCTTTTCCTTTCTTGCCTTAAGCGCCTGATTTATCGCTAAATATAATGCTGACTGCTCATGTGGCTGCTCCTGTGGTCGTTCTTGTGATCGTTCTTGTGGTCGTTCTTGTGGTCGTTCTTGTGGTCGTTCTTGTGGTCGTTCTTGTGGTCGTTTCTGTGGCTGTTCCTGTGGTTGTTCCTGATCTGAATGGGATGGTTCAGATGCGCAAAACGAGCTGTCTGATGGGTATGAAGAAGTTGAGTCTCTGTTCCCCGACATTAAAGAAGTGTGTTGACTTTGTACAAGATGATTTTGCTTTTTTCTTAAGTTGACCAGACTTTTTCTTTGTACTGATACCTGATCATCTGGTGGTGATTCTTCAGGGTAGTATTCGTTGGAAAAGCGGCTATAAATACCATTGATATCGATATTATTGGTTGCCTCTGATTCGGCAGAAGTATGAGAAGAGCGGTTGTCTAATGATTTATTATCAATATTTAAAGATGTAAACGGCTGTATTTTTATTTTCTTCTTTTTGGAATTATACGACAATATGGATACATGGTCAGGAAGTCGACTGTTCACAGGAGGTTTTCTGACAGAAGGTTTCTTTCCATCAGTTTCATCTTCAAAAAGGAGAGTATCAGAGATAGTTTCATTACATGTTTCTTTATCTTGTTGTTTATCTGTAATATCATTGCTATCATCAGTTTTAACCTCTGGTATATTGATATTTGGTTGTATCTTATTTATAGCATCTGTTACTTCTTGTATAAATGCATACTCCTGTGGTGTGGCTTCATTTAAAAGTAAACAAGCATCATCCGGAGTATCGGAATCCAATATTTTTTCTGCAAAATCAGTATAATGTCCACCAAAGACTTTTAAATTGAGCAGACAGATAAAACTGATAAATAAAAAAATAGCTTTACACAAATACAAGAGATACTTTGAAAATATCACGCAGTCTTCCCCCTTTAATATTGTACTTTCTTTGTAATAATCTTTTAAATAAATTTAACGCCATATGTTTTATAATTGTCAGGCTATCCTATCTGTGAAATACCCTGACTCATTAATCTCCTGGCATTGTCTGTAATAACAGAAAAAAGTCTTATATAATTATTTTTTTTAATGATTATAATATTTCCAAATTATATTAAATATCAGTTTGTCAGAAATATTTTTAATCTGTCAGTTAATATTGTCAGATCAAAAAGATAGTATACAACCGCTTTTACTTTTTTTTATACACAGCTGTTTATCTCTGTCCGGTTAGGTAGTCGCTTATATATTTGTTCAAATATTATCAGCAAAATACTTTCCAGCGTCTTAATTGCTTCCCTGGTGTTGAAATATTCTGTAGCCACTATATTACCCTCTTGTGCAGCTTGTATAATATGATTTAATTCAATTTTTTCATTTTCCCATGCTTTTATTTCATGAGGGAGGTTTTGTTTATCAGCAGGTATTTTAATCGTTCTTTTGTCGTTTAATACTTCATATGTATTTTCATCATGAAAGGTTTTTTCTTGTGTCTGTTTTTTCCTCAAGTGCTGTTGTTGATTTTGTTCTTGAAAAAATTGGTCACTATGTGTACCTGAATTTCTTTCAGATCGCATTATATCTGGGTTTTTTGGTGGTAATGGCGGAGGAGCAGCAGCCACATATTGTTTTTTTGCTGCAATCAAACGAGGTTCTCGTGAATATTCACGTCCATATTCTGATGAACTGCTTGATGAACTGCTTGATGAAGGACGTTCATATTCTGATGAACTTCTTGATGAAGGATGTTCTGGTAATATGCCTGATTTTCTTTTTTCTCTTTCTACTTCTCTTTTCCACTTTCGTTTCATTATTTCCAGACCTCTGTTTGCATTTGTCATATAAACATCATAAGTTGGATCATTAGTGATAGAGCTTCCGGTTGAATATTCTGAAAACGTAGATCCTCTCTCATGAGGATTGCTATACAATGATTGACGCTCTGGTAATCTTTTCGCAGTAATTCTTATATCGCTTGCAGAATTACGGTTGGAGGCTGGATTTTCAGAGGTGGCAGAAGTGTTGAGTGAAGCATATACAGCAGGAGCAGCCTCTGTTATAACTTCCTGTACTTGATAAAGCGCTTCTGTTGCATCAGGTTTTTTTAAGGTCAGGGGTTTGTCAAATTGTACCTCTATCATACTTTTTTGAAGGGGTTTCCTTTTTTCTTTTTTATTACCATCAGTTTGATCTTTTTTTTGCCGCAATGTCTCTGTATAAGTCAAACGTCTTTTTTTTGCTGGTGGGTGTAAATCCCTGCAGGGTGCATCTGTTTCATCACCATGTTCACATTCTGATGAGCTATAACTTTTAGATTCTGAGGTAACAGATTGAGTATCACTATCTAGTTTATCAAGTGTTTCAGTTATTTTGTGAATTAACGCAATCTCTTTTTTTTCTCCATAGTTTTTTAAAATAGTTGATAACATTTGAGGATCCTGATCTGTTATGACCATAGCAAAGTCAGTGTAATCACTTCCAAAAGTTTTTAAAGTAAATAAACAGATAAGGCTTACGAATAAAAAAGCAGTTTTTAATAATTGCAACACATATCTTAAATGTATTACCATACAAATTTCTCCCCTAACAATATTTCTGTAAATTTAGTGCTCTAAAAAAATTTATATTCATTTTACTTATACATAAGAAAAATTTCTTATATTTTGAAAATAAAATACGATTCTCCATGCTATTTTTCATAAAATAATATTGTTCATTTATTCGTTTTAGCTGTTATGCTTGTGTATATATAGATGATTTTTGAAGGAGTGGAAGAAATATTTATACAAATGAATATACTGATTAGCGCAATCCTGATAATTTTGCTCTGAAAATCTACGGCTGATTTTTTTGTCTTGCATTCCCACCTTTGTGGGAATATTGATCTGTTACAACAGCTTTTTATTCTGTTAATCAGGTGCTTTTTGTGAACCCCAGATAGGTCCTGTCGTATCATA
>JAPORK010000537.1 GCA_026710285.1 Endozoicomonadaceae bacterium
AGACGATCTGGACCGCGGGTCAGTCCATGGGCGCCAGGCTCTGTGGTATGCACACATGCAACTAAAAGTACAATTGCGGTTCTTGGTACAGGAATAGATAGAGTTTATCCGGCTGTAAACCGACAGCTTACTTATCAAATAGAAAAGCAGGGGTTGCTCATTTCAGAACTTCCTCTGGGAACATCTCCTGTTGCCGGTAATTTTCCAAAGCGTAACCGTATTATTAGTGGGCTTTCTTTAGGTGTACTTGTTGTTGAAGCTACTGAAAAAAGTGGTTCACTGATTACAGCGCGGCTTGCTTTGGAACAGGGCAGAGAAGTGTTTGCTATGCCAGGTGCTGCCAATAATATTCAGGCAAAAGGGTGTCACCGGCTGATAAGAGATGGTGCAGCACTCATATGTGAAGCCAGCCATATCATGCAGGAATTAAAACCTTTTATCAAACAATGGCTTGATGAAGAAGAGAATAAAAACGTTCAGTCTGTATTGGATAAACCCGTCACTGAAAATCATTCACAAGATAATGTTATACAGCAGATTACGTGTCCTGTTCAACGTGATATTTTACAAGTTTTAGGCAGTGAAAGCTGGCATACAGATGAATTGTTGCTGCACATGGATATAGTACAGGAGGTCTTAATGACCGCATTAACATTACTCGAAATTAACGGAATAATTGTAACAGATGCATATGGGTACAGACGTAATTTTAATTAATTTTCCGTTTCTGTATTCAAATGCACTTTGCCACCGGACCGGCGGTTTGAGTCTTTGGAGAGAATGTAAGATTTGTATGATGACAAATTGTCACAAAAGCTGTTTTCTGTGAATTAGCAAGCCTCTCCCTTCCAGGGAGAGGAGGATTTCAGGTTATTTTGGAGTAGCTATAAACTTCAAAGGGTTATTTTTTGAATAATTGTTCAGATCGATCATAACAGTTTCAGGGGAAAACCTGAAAGTATCAGAGATCGGAGTTAAATTTAAGTGTCCATATTGTTTATTCAAAGGAAAACTAAAAGATCCGGCTGTTATTTTATTTTGTAATAATATACTTTTTTTTGAAGTTCCGGTATGGATATTCCATGTAACCGATGGTAGTGTTTCACCGGTTTTAGTCTGGACACTACCTTTTACCGAATAATAGTTATTGTTCAGATTGTTTGCTACTTTAAATACATCACCTTCTGAAGGATAGTCTACGGTTATTCTGAAAGGTTTTTTCCCTGTTGAAGCCCATGCCATAACACAAAACTCTTCCAGTCTGTCAGACTCATTGTTATAGCGAGCATCAGAGGGGCTGCTACCACCTAATTCACTTGTATTATAGTTTGCAGTATCAAACAGATCAGCGTCTGAAGGACCTTTGCTGTAATTTTTTGCTGTATAAATATCCTCTCTGTTACTCAAACCATTACGTGTAGAAATTTGTGTTAAATTGGAGCCATATTTTTTATCTCCCAAAACGATAATGAGTCGCTGATTATTCTTTATTAGCTGTTTTAGATTAGGGATAGGTTTGTTTTGAGTGTGTATGAATAAAAGTTTCAATAAGGCAGGATATTTTTGTAATTCTGTATTAATCCGCCCCTCCGGAACAAAACTCTGCAGTTTAAGGACCAGAAATTGATTAGTATGAGTCAGCAGAAAATCGTTAACAATCTTCAGAAAATAAGCAAATGGTTTACTTGCATTGAACATATGTTCAGTAGGTATATGACCTACCACCAGTCGGTTGCTAATTAAAGCTTCATGAACATCTAATTCTATCGCACGAATACCTCTGGAAAGTTGTTCTGCAAGACTCAGTTTAGCATTGAGCGTTCCGGGAATCTGAAAAGGAATGTCGGCATGATTGCTAAATGAATTATGTGTACCCGGAATTGAAATATCGTTCAGTGGCATATTATTCCAGTTTGAATTTAAGCGAAACACCTCCTGGGAAAATGCTGTTTTTGTTAACAAAGATAGTAGTACAAATATGAGTGTTTTTATTTTAAGTGCTTTCATAAACAGCCCCTTATATTTATTATAATTTTTAAGCAAAGTAACATAACATCAGGTAGCTCAAAATACAGATTTTAGATGTTGTTACCGTTATATTGTTTTTTTGTGCAGGAAAGATTAAAAAAGCTGATATTATTATTTTAATATCAGGTTGTATATATAGTAAGACAATTAAAAAAAGCAAATGTTTATTAACAGGCAAACATGCAGTAATCTTTCATTTTAAGCAGTTACGTTTAGGTTTAATCTGATCTGTATTAAACGGATATTTTATTCTGAAAAGTATCGTATCAATCAAAAAGTGTTTGATTGATACATGATGATATGTAAATATGCTGACTAATTTATTAACTTTTTGTTGTTTATTTTGCCAAAAATCGTTGTTTTCACAAGAAAATCAATAGTTTGCAGCTATTTTATACAGGTAATTCAGATTTAAATAGTCAATGAGAAAGATCGCAAAAGCGTCGGTTCAGATATCTGTTTTCTTGCAAATGTGAATCTACAGAAGCTGCCATAAAAGATTGCTTACAACGTTTGTCTTTTCAGATACAATGAGTATAGTTATTAATTTTTATCGTTTATTTTTAATTTTTTAGGCAAAATATTTTTTGACAATGTTTGATGAAAATAAAGTAAGACCATTAATTCGTACTATTAAAGACTGGCCAAAAGCGGGTGTTGATTTTCTGGATATTACACCATTGCTCAAGGTGCCTGAAAGTATGACGCTTGTTATAACTGCATTGGCAGAACTGTTTCCAAATAAAAAAATCACCCATATAGGCGCATTAGAAGCGAGGGGTTTTATTTTTGGAGCTCAACTGGCTTATTACATGAAATTGCCTTTGATACCTTTTCGAAAAAAAGGTAAACTGCCTTATCAATGTATCAATAAGACATATGACTTAGAATATGGTAAGGCCACACTTGAAATACATGTGGATGCTTTTGGTGCAGGGGATTCTATTCTTCTAGTTGATGATGTTATTGCTACAGGCGGGACATTACTGGCAGCCGCTGCTCTGTGTAAAGAATTAAAGGCTAATGTTATTGGTGCTGCCAGTGTGATTAGTTTATCTGCACTGCCGGGATCAAAAGCGCTTGCTGAGGCAAATATCAGTGTAGAAAGTCTTATAGCCATCTGAATACAGTATAAAAAGGATTTAACGTGGTGCTCTAAAGCGAAAGAGAAAAAATTATTACAGGTACACATACAATAAAATTATAATCTGTTCACAGGCGATGGATAAACTTTTGCTCATCGCATTTATACCTAACAAAAGAACTATCATCTGCCTGTTAAAATCTTTAACAAAGGAATATTGCTTTGACAGGTCGCTCATTTGTAACTGGCCACAGAATAAAAGGTACAGGGAAAGAATAAAAATTCATCGTTCTAAAACAGAATAATCGTCTCATATTGGGTCAGTGTCGTAGCAAAGAAAAAAAGAATGAAATTTTTTCAGCCGTAAAATTGATAGAAATACTGGAACTAAAGCAGGTAGTTGTTACTATGGACACAATGCACTGTCAGAAAAAAACAGCATCGACCATTATCAAACAAAAAGGAGATTATGTGCTGAGTCTTAAAAAAAAATCAAAAACAACTGTATAAAGATATTTGTCTTTAGTTTAAGGCTGCAAAACAATTTGTCAGGCGTTTGAAAGCAGACTGATCTGTATTGCAGCATTGCATTTACCACAGGTCGTCCGGGGTTATCAGGTGACGTTTTAAGGGTTACTAACAGGTTCTGATAAATCCCTTTGCATGATCATTGTTTGTCCGATTGATTAAAAGTATTTATCCACAAATTTATGTGTTTAGAATACTCACTCTGCATGTAATCTCTATCACCAACCTGCAGGACCTCTGAAATATTATCATTTTCAATAGCAGTTGACAACTTTTTCCAATGTGACATGCTCCTATCGTTTGTAAAGTTTGTTTTTTTTGCAGGTATCTTATCAACTGCCGGAGCAAGTTCATTTATGAGTAGATTTATAAGGCTTTTGGCTTCTTTTTTTTCTCCACACAGATACAGGTTTGTAACTATGCGAGAAAAACGTAGTTGATTATGGTCAGTATAAAATCCATCGCGTACCTTCTCTTTTAAGTTATCTTTTAATTTTATCTCATCACCAACTTTCTCAAGTCCATAATGCTCATACCACTTATATTTTAATTGATCTCTTGCTTTAACAAATTCTACATTCTGCATGAGTGCTGCAATCGTATCAGGAGTTGGAAGAGGAGCGTTCTTGTTAAAAGATGATGGTGTCGGTAACATAAAAGATATCTGAATTA
Source organism: Endozoicomonadaceae bacterium (assembly GCA_026710285.1). Lineage (GTDB taxonomy): Bacteria > Pseudomonadota > Gammaproteobacteria > Pseudomonadales > Endozoicomonadaceae > JAPORK01. The sequence continues at coordinate 4,313 of JAPORK010000537.1, forward strand.
TATCATGTTGTTTTTCAAGATCTTGATCGGAACGATTTATAATAAAAGAATGTGTTTTATTCTTATCATAAGACTTATTTTGTGTATAAAGCATCATGATTTTATAAAACAGTTGTTGCTCGTTTTTGGTCAGTTCGTTATAAAGTGGGCTGGAATATGTCGTTATTATTTTTTCTTTTGGTTTTGTTGATTCACCATCACCACAGAAAAAATTGTATACTTTAGTCGCATTCTTTTCGCTAATAATATGTAGCTTGCCACACAAAAATTGGCAGGCATTAAAAATAAAATGTTCCATTAGTGGACCTGTAAACAGTTTTTTTATTTTATTCCATCTGCTTTTGCTTTTTTTTGCATACTCGTTAATCACAGTTGTTTTTTGTTTAGTATTTAGCTTTTCCCCTGCTGCAGTATTGCTTTCTTTTGGCGGGACAGAAAAATTTTTCTCATCTGGCGGTAATTTATCCATTTTATCTGACTCCTTATTAATGCTAATAACGCATGGTTTAATGATGTCTGTTATATATAAAAAATAAATTGCAATTAAAACGGGTGTTGCAATTTTTCAGTGCTAACTGCTTCTTCTGTATCAAAATCTATGTGAATACGGAAACAGAATAAATATAAATATTTAAAAGTATCTGGTAGTTTACTCTATTCGTTTATACTGCCACATATATGGGCTTGCATTCCTATCTTTTAAATATTCAGTTAGAGTGAGGTTTGGATTGAGTTCTTCTAATTTAAGTATATCCTTAAGTGTACCGACTCTTCTGTCATCATGTATTATAACGTTATCGTTATCATCAATATGTACGCCAAAGTAATGACCAGAGTTTGGGGTTTCTCCCACATGACATCTAAGAAAGTTTAATCTATAGCTATGCGTTTTTTGATCTGGTGTCTTCATTTTCTGGACAAAGCTACTTTTTTCAAGCACTTGGATTGCCACTTCATTAATTTTTTCCGCACCTGTTGCTAGGTTATAGCGAAACAGATTTAAGGATAAACAGAATGTTTGGGTATTCGGACTCAAAAAGAACTCTGTTGTTAGTGTTGGGTTCAAATTACCCAGGTCAGCTTTTGACAAATCAATTCCTGCCGCCTCCACGTGTTCAGTAGGATCAAAATCTTTTGGATGCTCTGTCGTGTTCATCTCTTCAATAAGATCTTCTATGGGTTTAGGTTCAGATACATGCATCTCAAGGAATTGCGAAGATGGTGTTATCTGCGGTTTACTATTGAATGGTTTTTTCTGATGGTTGAATTTTACTGTATCATACCTCAAAAATGTCTCTTCTGGATATATGTTATTCATTAACAAGGTGTTCATATGTCCAGTAAATTCAGCACAATCCTGTTGTTTTATAAAATCGAACTTAAAGTCTGGATTGGCCAGCTCCTTTTCAGTTTTTGCAGGAAATGCAGTATTAAAGAAAGAAGGAACGCCCTTATCACCCGATCTGTGTGCATTACCACAACGAATTAAAGCGCATAGCAGATCACGTTGTTTAGATATAACATTTTTAATAGATGGTCTCTGTCTGGAAGCTTTCCAAAGTGCTACTATAGCATCTCTGACTTCCATGGTGTGATTACCCAGAGGTGTTCGTGCGAATTTAGCGGAATTTATCCGTATTGTATCGGGCGTAAGCTTTTCAAGTGATTCAATATGCTGTTCGTTTAGTGAATACATCAGACCGCTAATGTATGTATTTATAAAGCAGGTGTTACCGAAGTTCTCCAATGGGGGAGCTATAAGTTTTAAATCTGTTCTGTTAACATCTATTTGCTCAAGTGCTGTTACACTATTTATTTTGATTTCTTCATTAATTTCATTATTATCTTTTTCACTAAGTGTATCAGGTTTGGTCGCATTTACATTGCGAACACTAATGAATATGTTATCAATCTCTTTTTGCCGATCTTTTTGTTGAGTTATAGTTTCGGATGAATTGCTAAAAGCAGCTGAGATACATTTAGTCAGAGATTTTATCAGTTGTTTTAATTTTTGCCATATACTTTTAATTGTGCAAGCATGGTTGCTGATTGGTTTCATATGTTTTACAGAATGAGTGTTTACAGGCTCATTAATCAGATTTCTGGGTCCGTTATTAATTTTGCTAGCCATATAATTATACCAATGCGAATTAATTAAGTGGAAAAGCACAGATTAAAATATTTATAGGTATTCTTTAATAAATACATTCATATCATACTTCTGCCATTACAAATATAAAAATAAGTAATCTGATTACACTGAAAAAATTAATATAAATCAATATTACATCTACCAAACCAAATACTATAGTACTGATTTTATTTTGCTAACTCATAATATACTACTTTTGTACTATTAAAGGAATCAATCAATCACAATATTTTTATATACAAAAAATTAGGTAATTTTGAGTTAAACAGATCTGTATAATAGTGGTAATTGTATTGTTTTCTCTATATTTGTGTAATTCAGTTCATAATAAACAAAGATTGTATCAACAAAAATGGCAGGTATTTAAAAAGCTATAGCACCCCGGAGGAAGATATTTTTTTACTGGCAACCTGTAAAATGCATATAAATTTTAAAAAGCTGGTATTTTTTAATTAAACCGGGTAGAATTACGCATTTAAACAAAGTTCATAGAAGAGTTATTTATTGTGTCAGATAAAACGACCCCTCAGGAAGTAGTTATTCCCTGGGAAATATTGAAACAAGATGCGCAGTCTTTAGCTGAAAAGTTAAAAGGAAAATCATGGAAAGGTTTGGTGGCTGTTACTCGCGGTGGAATGACACCAGCTGCACTGCTTGGCTATTATTTAAATATCACAAATATTGAAACCCTCTGTTTATCCAGTTACAGTGGGCGTACTCAAAGTGATATCACTATTGTAAAAAATGCTAATATTGCTGATCAGGGTAAAGACTGGCTTATAGTGGATGACCTGGCTGATACTGGTCAAACACTGCGAGTGATAAAAAATATACTACCTGAAGCATATATAGCTACACTCTATGCTAAACCGGCTGGTAAATCGCTTCCTGATGTGTATGTTAAAGATTTTCAACAATCTACATGGATTGTGTTTCCTTGGGAATGTTGAAAATAACGATAAACTTCTTGTCTGCTGTTGTACTCTGAGTAAAAGGTATTGTGTTGTTTTTAATATCAGGTACAGATTTTTGAAGATTGTCAATGACAAACATCTGAAATATTGATTTATAAAGGTTGTTAATTTATATTCATGGAAATATTCATTTTATAGATTAATCGCTTATAAAATCATCTGAACTTTTTTATTTGTAAATATACTGAAATTAAGGAAAATTTATGTCTAAAGAAATGACATTATCTATTATTAAACCTGATGCCGTAGCTAATAATCATATTGGTGCTATTTATCAGCGATTTGAAGTGGCAGGTCTGCGTATTATTGCCATAAAAATGAAACATTTATCCAGAGCTGAAGCTGAAGGCTTTTATGCTGAACACAAAGAGCGCCCTTTTTTTGAACCGCTTATTGAATTTATGACTTCGGGTCCCATCGTTGTTTCCGTGCTCGAAGGTGAAGATGCTGTTGCTGTCCATCGTGATTTAATGGGAGCAACCAATCCACAGGAAGCCATAGCTGGTACAATTCGTGCTGATTTTGCATCTACAATTGATGAAAATGCTGTTCATGGTTCAGACTCTAATACTTCAGCAGAACGCGAAATAAGTTACTTTTTCGATAAAGAAGAAATTTGTGCGCGTACACGATAAAACAATATTTTAATTTTTTGCGTTAACTAAACAACAAGATTGATCTGGTCATAACTGCTTGTTAATGCAAAAAATTGATAATATCCGAATGAAATATTTTAGATTGTAAGTAAAGTGGTTATAAACTGCGTGAAAAGTAACACTCAAAAGATAAATCTGCTGAATTTAAACCGATCTCAAATGGAAACGTTTTTTGAATCCATCGGAGAAAAAAAATTCAGAGCCCGACAGGTAATGAAATGGATTCATCATGAGGGTGTTACAACGTTTGAATGTATGCATGATATTAGTAAAGCGTTACGTAAAAAACTATCTGAAATAACCACGATTAACCTACCTGAAGTTGTCAAAGAGTATCAGGCGCGTGACGGTGTTAAAAAATGGATTGTTCGTGTTGCCAGCGGCTCTCTGGTTGAGACGGTCTATATTCCTGAGAAAAACCG
>JAPORK010000437.1 GCA_026710285.1 Endozoicomonadaceae bacterium
TCGACCAGAAAAATTGCTTGATCATATAAAAACTGGTCGAAATTTTTGTTAAAATGCTATTAAATAGCTTTTAAAACAACTGTTTAGATGTTTTTCAGGGGCGACTAACTAGTGTTGTGCACTATACGAGCTAATATGCGGCTTTTCTTGAATTTTTTCATCCACAATCAGAACCGCAGAAAACGCTTTGACAAATGATCTTATTGGGTTTAGTTTTTCAGTATTATAAAATATATTCTAAATTTCACAGCTAAATTAAGCCAGACCTGACCATTTGAAGCTTTACTAATTGCTAATTTTTTTCTACATACAATTGAGTCAGAATCACGTCTGACATGAAGAATTTTCATTATGCTCTCAATTACATATCCAAAAAAAATACATAACCTGTTAACCGGTTTGATTATTTTTACGTTTTGGCTTTTTGTTAATCAAAATGGGTCTTCTAAAGTTGTTTCTGTATACAAAAAATCTGTTGAAGAATACAGTGATAATCAACCTGATAAAAATAAATCTGCTCTGCTTAAACAAAAACATCCTCTGTCTACACATTCATCGAAAAAAAATAGTCGCAACAAACTTTTTTCAGATGAAAGTGAAGATGCTTCTGTATGGTCTAATGCCTTTAATTTTAACAAGTCATGGGGAGCAGAAGTTGATCCGCGCACCGGTATTTTGATAGTCCATTTTAAAGTAGCCAGCTTGCTAAGCAACTTAGGACATGGTCCTGACATTAATTTACAAATTAATTATAACAGCAATAACATTACTAATCCAGATGGGATTGGTCAGGGCTGGAGCTGGAATCTTACTCACTTTAATCCACAGCTGGAGGAATTAACGACTTCAGGTGGACAAGCATTTTATTTACAACAGCAGGGTAAATATCACTGGAGACCACGCTATCATAAACTGGATGATATACGTATTGATGGAGATAAAAGTACCCATTTTGTTATTACTTATGCCAACGGATTAAGAGAAATTTTGTCGCATGACGGTTACATTCTCCGGTTGGAACAACAGGATGAACATTATGTCTCTTTTGTTTATAAACGAGGTACGCATCTGTTACAACGCATTGTTGATGAACAGGGTCATAAAATCATATTTAAAAGAAATCAGGGCTATATAAGTGTTATCAGTTCAGGTGTTGACGGTCAACCTGTAATGGTACGTATTATTGAGCAAAAGAATAAACCCGATCAGCTAATACTGCCTGTGCATGACAAGCAAAGTGAAATAAAAATTCATGTAAAGTATGTAAATAATTTGATCAATCAAATTATTTATCCCTCCGGTTTAAAAAAAACTTATCTCTATAATTGCTCAAATGCGATGAAACGTCCGGTATTATGGTCTTCAAGTGCAATGGTACAGTGTGTTATTTCTGAGGAAATGGTCGATTCAGGAACATCTCAGCCACGGACTAAAATCCATTACAGTTATTCCAGGGTAAACAAAAATGAGCACAATTATCTCGGATTTAACTCAGGGCTGGCATTTATGCCGGGGATGCAGCGAGATACTTTATTTGAAGCGCCTGTCAGTTATCTCTATCATACACAAACCGATAATGGTCTTGTGCGTGAAATTCGCACTTACAATAAATATCACCTGCTTATTAATGACAAGCTGATAAGTGACGATACAAACCATTTATTATCCGAAACAGAGAATTTTTTCTGTAGTATAAAAGTAGCTAATGGTTGTGCACAAACCCGTTTTGATCATTTGCCAAAGACCTATAGTTTACCGCTTAAAACAGTGATTAAAACATGGGGAATGACTTCGGATACTCCGCAAACAAATACAATGACAATGTCATATGATGATCAGGGTAGAATGGTAAGTCATACCGATGTTTATGGTCGTTTTACTACTGTTCGTTATTGTCCTTCAACAGGAGATACTGCCTGTCCGGCGTTACAAAAAAGCTGGAGTTTAAGAACTTTGCCGGAATCAAAAACCATTTATCCTGCTTCCACTGAAGCCGGAATACCCGTATCACCTCCGGTGACTACATGGAACTATTATCATAAGCAAGCCAGTTTTAATGGTGCAGGTTATATACTGGTGCTTGATCATCAGACCCTGCGTGCAGGAAAACAGTGGCTTAATAAGCAACACCATTATTATAATAATCCATCTGATTTACTAACTTATGGCTTATTGAAAAAAACAGTTTTAACAGGTAATACGGCACCTGTTGATACACTGCATTCGGTGGTACATGATTATCGTTACACACAAAACTTCCATCAATCAAGTGAAACTATTTACCAGGCTATTGAATTAGATCAGGGAAAATTACAGAGGTTACCTGCGAAGACAATAAGCTTGTTCACTCATCAGGTTATTGAAAAAACCGCAGCAGGCGGAAAAAATATAACCCGATATCATTATGACTCATTAGGTCGTCTGACTGAAACCGATCTTGCAGCAGGTACTGTTTTTGCTGCAAGGCGTTATTATCAATATAGAATGGCTGCCGATCAGAATGCAGTTATTGTAACTGCGGCAAATGGATTACAACAAAAAATTACTTTTGATAATGCCGGGCGAAAGCTAAAACAATTTCGTGAAATGGTTTCTATCAATGGGCAAAAAGTCCCCGGTCAGTGGTTACCTGAAAAAGCGTTTAATTATGATGCTTATGGTCGTATTATCAGGCAGATAGTCTATCTGACAGATACATCAGGTAAAGTCAACGCATTAGTTACGAAAAAATATTATGATGCGTCAGGACGAATCAGCCATATCGACCTGCCAGATAAGGAAAGTGAAATTGCATTATATGATAATGAAGATCGCTGTACGATTAGTTATCGTCAAAACCGTTATAAAAAATCGGGTACTGTCTCTGCTATACGCATGAACCTGTTAGAAAAACCAATTGAAACAAGGCTATTTCCCTCCGGTTCTGGTTCTTTGTTTGTGTTGAAATCACTATGTAGTACCCACTATAACGGCACAAACGCTGTTAAAATATCTTCTGTTGTGTATGATGGTTTTGGGCGCCCGGTGGTGATCAAAGATCCTGCAGGCAGAGTGGTGCATAAATATTATGATGCATTGGGTCGCTTAAGCGATACGACAGATCCTGTAGGTGATGTAATTCATTATGTTTATAATTTAACCGGACAGCTTATTCAGCGTTGGGCGTTACCGGTTAGTGGTGGTCATTATCTGTTATCATCTGCTGATTATAATGCAGCAGGACAGTTAATCTGGCAAGCCGGAGAAGATGGGCAACGCAAATTTTTCACTTATACACAAGATGGGCATCTGGCTACTGTTACCACACCGGCAGGGCATATCTTTACATGGCAATACAATATAGCAGGACTGCCTGTTGCCCGTTATCTGGATGGAAAAGTATTGCTGCAAAGTGAGTATGATCCGCTTACGCTCAGAGTGAGTAAAAAAATTGATATCACCGGTACAACGATCTGGAAATACAGTGACGATGGTTTGGTGCAACAATTAATTCATACCGGTAATAATCATTATCCGGATTATCGGCTGAGCTGGCAATATGATCTTAACAGGCGTATTATTAGTGCTGCGGATATTGCTGGTAATCTAACTTTACTACAATATGATAAATTGGGGCGCATTACCACATCAGGTTATAAATCACACAAAAAAAACAGTACTGAAACAATCTCATCTTCAGTTTATGATGATTTTTCCCGCGTGCATGAGATTGATTATGGCAGTGGTATACGACGTAAAATTAGTTATGATCTGTGGGGTCATTCAAACACAATAACCGATATACAAAACAACGGCGTATTATTTAAATGGAAGTTTGCTTATGATAATAATGATAATATTATCAGAATAGATAAGCAGGCAACAAAGCATCAGCAATCCACTTTAACTTATCATTATGATGCGCTTGATAATCTAATAGCGATGACCTGTGATGGTCTGTCGCTCTGTCCAAGAGATACTACTTTTAAAGAGGCTGGTCCTGATAGTGCACCAATTATTATACGTCAGAATTATAATTTTACACCATTAAACAGAATAGCGCATGTAAAAGAGGCGCTGATCAGTTCAGATATAAATCATTCATTAACCAAAGTGATGACCTACGATTATGCTAATGCTAAAGCACCTTTACGCTTGCAGAAAATTAGTACAGCATGGAATCAGAAGGCACCAGAGAGCCACTATTTGATGTATGATATCACAGGAAATATGCTCATAGACGGAGAAGGTAATAAAATAAATTATAATGCTTTTAACCAGATTGTCCGGGTTTTAAAAGTTAACGGAGAGCAGAGTTACTACACTTATGATGGTGGCGGTAAAAAAGTGGTGGAAAAAACAGCAAGCGGTAACTGTTATCTGTTTTATCGTAATAACCATCTGATCAATGAAAAGATGATCAGCAATACATTACAAACACATTTTGTGGGTTATCAAGGTGCAGCTAAAACGTTGGATGATCTTATTTATGCCTATCAGGAAGCTAATTATAAAGGTGATGTCGCTGCAATATTAACCAAAAATGGTAAGCAACAATATAGGTTAAATCAACTTAGTATTTACAGTCCCTATGGTATGATATGGCATAGCCATCCTGTTACTTCACTTTGGCAGCAAAATCTTTTAGGATTTGATGGGCAACGAACTGATCCTGCCACAGGCTGGCAATTTTTAGGGTCAGGACATCGTACTTATAATCCACAGCAACGTTATTTTGTTAGTGAAGATCCGGCAGGTGACGGGTATGCTTTTGGCAGTAATAATCCGATAATGACAACCGATCCTTCCGGTAATCTGCCTAAATGGCTGCAGACTACGTTTAAAATAATGCGGCATATCGGTACATTTGGAACCAGTACTGCTAATAAAATGTGGGCAACCATCCTGGGTGCAACAGCAATGACGCTATGTACTCTTTTCTCTTTGGGCTTTGCATTGGCAATAAAAAATGCATATTTAGGGATAGCAAGTGTATTAGGAACGGCAGCAACAGGTAGCGTCTCTATCATTGCCGGATTATTTCCTGATAATAAAGGGCTTAATATTGCGGCGTCAGTAATAGGTATCATTCAGCTTGTTGTAACTGTTGGTTCGACTGCTTTTTTGACGGGTTATTGTATACAATGCTGTCTTATTACAGATAATCTCATGTCTGCTGAATCAATAGAGGAGCTGGAAATGACGAATGTTGTTCGACCCAGCGTATCACCAGTTATTGAATCAGACTCACAATTAACCCGCGCACTAAAAGACATTGTACCAGAGTTTATTCGTAAAGAACAAGAGGAATATTATTTTCATCTAACCAGTCGTGACGATGTAACACAGTTATGGTATGCCTTGAAATTAAAAGATTACCATCCGGGCAATGATATAGGAACGCTTTTTGTTACCGCAAAAATAGCTGGTAAACCTGTGTCTGTTAACCGTTTAGAAATGCTGCTAATAAATGAAAGAGAGAGTGCCCTCTATCAGCAAACACTCAGGTCTTTATTCAAAGATTTAACCACATACGAAGGGTCTCCTGTAGGGCTCATGACAGATATACGCACTATGCTCCCTCCAAGTACTGCTGTTGTACTTGTCAATGATCATTATACTTGTGTTGTACAGAGGCTCTTCGGAAATTTTAACCGTATGGGAAATAATATTTTTCTCAAAGCAACGACTCTCACTGAAGGAGGACTTCCGAATTTTGCAACAGGTTCTTTTGAGGAAATAATGCAACCTTTTGAAGATGATGGTGAGGTTGTGCTTACTGAATATTATTACATATAAAGATGTGACGGCAGAAGATAAAAAACAGAAACTATTACCAGACAACAGCTTTGTTTGTTTTATGTTATCTATCTTTTGTTGATTTTCTATTGGCAAAACAGCAGTAATATTATTTGCGATGAACCGATAATATATCAGGTATATGGCGAAGTTTGCGGATAATTTTGGCTAAATGAATACGATCTTTGACACCAATAATAACAGAGGCCTTATAAGTATGTAAGTCAGAGTCTTCAATGAGGAACTGGATAATTTCACCATCTGCTGCGGTGATAGAAAAAACGATGGTTGAAAAGACTGTTTTATTTTTTAAAATTTGTAACGAAAGATTAACTTCAAAAACGCCTTTAGTATGATCATCCCAACCAACATCTGCCAGCAATTCATGCCGGCTTTTATTAAGAGATAGTTCAGAACATTTTTGCCGGTGTATAGTGATTCCTTTCCCTATTTGCAGGTATCCACTGATAGCATCACCGGGTATTGGGTGACAGCATTGAGCAAAAGAAATCACAGATCCTTCCTGACCGGTGATTAAAAGTAACTGTTCATCAGTATTTACAGATGGCTTTGCAGCTAATTCCTGATGTTGACTGAGTAGTTTAGTTAAATAACCGGTAATATAATTGAGTCTTTTACCTGATCCAATTTCTTCTAACAAATCATTTTTATTAGTGATATCCAGTTTTTTTAATAATGCGCTTATGACTTCTTTGGGTAGTGCTTCAAGATCTTCATAAAGAGGGCTTATATGAGGAAGCATGGTATTAAGTAAGCGCTTACCTAAATTAATTGATTCCTGTCGATTTTGTTGTTTAAGAAAATGTTTAATATTCGATCGTGCTTTACTGCTAATTGCAAAATTTAGCCATACGCTTCTTGGATGTGCATTGCTGGCGGTAATTATTTCTATGGTTTGTCCGCTTTCTAGCGGTTCACTTAACGATGATAGCCGTTTATTTATTCGGCAGGCAACACAGGTATTACCGATCTGAGTGTGTACAGCATAAGCGAAATCAATAGCAGTAGCTCCTGTGGGCAATTCCAAAATATCACCCTTAGGTGTAAAAACATAGACAGCATTAGGGAAAAGATCGGTTTTTACATTTTCAATAAACTCAGCCGGATCAGTGGTTGTTTTTTGTAATTCCAGTAAGTTTTGTATCCATATTTTACTGTGATCCTGACTTTCTGCAAGAGCAACCTCTTGCTCTTTGTAGAGCCAGTGTGCTGCTATGCCATTATTTGCCATATCGTCCATTTCATTGGTGCGAATCTGGATTTCAACCGGAATAGCATGTGCACCAAATAAGGTGGTGTGTAATGATTGATATCCGTTTGCTTTGGGAATAGCAATATAATCTTTAAACCGACCAGGAATTGGTTTGTGTAAATTATGTACCAGTCCTAAAACACGATAACATTCATCAATAGACTGGGTGACAATTCGAACCCCAAATACATCCATAATCTCTGAAAAAGATTTTTTCTTGAGCTTCATTTTTTGATAAATGCTGTAAAGATGTTTTTCTCTTCCAGTTATTTTTGCGGAAATATTATATTGTTTTAATGCGTCCTGAATATTTTCAATAACATCCGAAACAAACTTTTTTCGTTCTCCGCGTGCTTTGCTTACGGCCTGGCTCAGAAGCTTAGCGCGCATCGGATAGATTGCGGCAAAGCCAAGTTCTTCAAATTCAACGCACATATCATGCATGCCTAGCCGGTGTGCAATAGGGCTGTAGATTTCAAGTGTTTCTTTGGCTTTTGCGCGCCGCTTATAAGGAGGCATTGCAGAGAGTGTACGCATATTATGCATACGATCAGCAAGCTTTACTAAAATAACGCGAATGTCTTTGGCCAGTGCTAAAGACATTTTTTGAAAGTTTTCACCCTGTGCTGCGGCCCGGTTCTCAAAGCGGATATTGGTAAGTTTGCTAACACCATCAACGATATCTGCTACAGTATTACCAAATTGTTTGGCGATAGCGTCCTTTTTTATTTCAGAGTCTTCAATAACATCATGCAGCATGGCTGCCATCAGACCCTGATAATCCATATGCATCTTGGAAAGAATACCGGCAACAGCCAGGGGGTGAGTAATGTAGTATTCCCCAGATCTTCTTTTCTGTCCTTCATGTGCTTGCTCAGCATAATAGTAAGCACGACAGACATGATCTATTTGTTCTTTAGTAAGATATGTTGTTAATTCTTCTGCAAGTCTATCAATATCAGACACATCTTTCCCCTTAAAAACCTCTTCAGCATCAATAAAGACGTGCGGAAAAAGAAAAATACGCTAAATTGCAGGCATTAATTATCCAAGATCAGATAAAAAAAGATCAGATTCTTCTTCATCGCTATCTAATGTTTTCGGACAAATTAATCCCTCTGCTATTTCACGCAAAGCGATTACTGTGTCTTTATCATTTTCTCTTGGAACTTTCGGGTTTTTACCACCGATGGTAATTTGTCTGGCTCTTTTACTCGCTGCCAGAACCAGTTCAAACCGATTATCCACATGCTCCAGGCAATCTTCAACAGTTACACGTGCCACTAATTTGTACTCCAGTCTTGATATTCAAAATTCATATTTCTAAAATATTAACATTATAGAAATTACATAGCTATTTGTCAGAGAAGAGCGTGTCCATGTTTATTCTACTGAAAAAAACAGCTTTATGACAACTTTTTT
>JAPORK010000313.1 GCA_026710285.1 Endozoicomonadaceae bacterium
GGTATGGAGTATTCATCATTCAGATAATTGTGCCTTGCTAAAATCTGCATGGGTTGTGATAGCTGATTTATGTTAATGGCTGTTTTAACAGAGACTGATTAATCCGGTATGAAGAATACCAGATATATTAGCCATATTTATCTGTTTCAAAGCAAAATTTGGTTTAATAAAATGCACAGACTTTATGAAGCCGCACCCACAATCTGTCAAGCTGTTCCTTTAGATCAGTGATAGTGTGTTGAATATCTATACCATTGATATTCAAAATTAAAAAATTATTCTTGTTTAAGAACTTCTATCCAATTGTATATAAAAGGTATTTATCAAGAAATTTATATTTTTTTATTGATTTCAGGTGATGGTGATATTATTTATGGCTGAATAGTTACAAATATTTTATGTAGTGTCTTTACACACCAGATAATTGTAACTATTCTGCTGAGCTATAGAATAAATAATACTTTATTACAATATTTTAAAAAAGTTAAATTATAAACATTTGGATTAATTTATTAAAATAATTTGAAAATTCTCGTTTGTCCTTAATAGCCGTTATCTGTTTTATATGAAAAATTTTATGCCGTATCATTTAAATGTTTCTGATTCTTTATTCAGATCCGGAAAAACAACAAAAAATTTATTCTGTGCCTTTTATCTTTTATTACTATTTTTTTGCTCAAATGCTTTTGCAGTTTATTCTGACAACTTATACAACGCTTTAAGAATAGGAAATAAAAAGATTATTGAACAATTAATGCAGGATGAAAATATTGATATTAACATAAAATTATCTGACGAAAGTAATCATTTTCAAAACCATTGTACGCCTCTTATGATTGTTGCAAAGTATGGTCATACCCGCCTTGCGGAAGAGCTAATCAAAAGAGGAGCTAATATAAATGCACAGAATGAAAGACAATATTCAGCCTTAATGTATGCAGCAGGAAAAGGACATACAGAAACTGCAGATCTCCTTATCCATTATGGAGCTGATCTGTATATGCAAGATTGCTACGGTGATACACCTCTGATACATGCAGTCTCCGCCGGTTCTGTCAAAACGGTAACGTCCCTGATTAACAAGGGAGCTAATTTAAATGTATGTGATAAAAATGGTAATACAGCTCTAATACATGCAGCAGTGCAGGGAAAAACAGAAATGATAAAATATCTGATCGGTAAAGGGTTTGACGTAAACAGATGTAATTATTGTGGTAGTACAGCTTTAATGATGGCGGCAATACATGATGAGACAGAAACTATAATCTATCTGATTGAAGAAGCAGCTGCGGATGTAACCATAAAAGATTCAGATGATGAGATCGCTTTAACTTATTATATGAGGTATGGGGAAAAAAATTTTATTGATATTGTCAAGCTATTGCTGAAGAGAGGTGCTTATTTTGACAACAGCAATCCGGTTCATATGTCAGCTTTACAACAGGCATTTAAAAAATTCAGCCTGGAACCTCTGACATCAAACACATCCACAACACTTCAGAATAACGGGACTCCCTCTTTTACAAGTAGTGGAAATAAAGCTTTTTGCAATACTGAATCCAGGACCTTTCGTTCAGACTGGTATAGATTTAATATTTTTTTAATGTTATTGGAGTTTTTAAAATCAGACGATGTAAATAATACCTGGTCTGTAGAGACATCTTCTTCAGGAGAAAAAAGCCTTGTGTTTGAACAAAAAGAAGAACATGAAGCACATAAATATATTCTAATGAAGCTGCCTGCGCTGAAAGCATTAAAAATATCAGCTCCTCCCCTTCAGGATGCTGTAAAATGTATAATACGACGAAAGGTCAAATTTGATGAAATTGACAGTTTACCGCTACCAAACTTTCAGATTAACAGTATTAAATATGGACGCTCTTTACCATTAAAATTGCGCCTTTATATGGAGCTTTTAGAGTCAAAAGCAGTGAACTGTTCTGCGTCAAACCAGGAAAATCCTGCCGGACTCCCATAGGAACATGTACAATAAAATGGAGACTACCAGCCGGGCTTCGACAGGCTCAGTCCACGGTGCATTCAGTAAAGATTGGTATGTTCAGCAGAAAATAAACCTGTGAATAAAAATAGGAGCTTAAAAAATGTGATTAAGAGACAGTTCTAAAGGAAGGAGTCTCTTGCACAAAATTGATGAGAGTCCCGTCTTACCCGGAGGAAAGGACGGGAATAACAGTGGACGTTTTGATTATTAAAGAAGCAGTCGACGTATATCGCTTAATAGTTCGTGCAACAATGAAGTAAACCGAGCAGCTTCCACGCCATTTATAGCACGGTGATCATAGGAGAGTGATAAAGGGAGCATTAAACGTGGTTCAAATACTTTACCATTCCATAAAGGTTTCTGAGCCGCTCTGGAGACACCCAAAATAGCCACTTCCGGGGTATTAACAATCGGTGTAAACGCTGTTCCTCCAATAGAACCAAGGCTTGAAATGGTAAAACAACCGCCCTGCATTTCATCAGGTTTGAGTTGTTTATTTTTTGCTTTGTTTGCAAGCGTAATGCATTCAGCTGCTAGCTCATATAAACCCTTACGATTAACATCTTTTACTACAGGAACCAGCAAACCTTCAGGTGTATCCACTGCAACACCAATATGGATATATTTTTTATAAATTAATTTCTTACCGTCGGCACTGAGTGAAGCACAAAACTGCGGCATTTCTTCCAGTGCATAGCTACAGGCTTTTAATAGAAAAGGTAATGGTGTTAGTTTTATGCCTTTAGCTTGAGCCTGCTCTTTTTGTGATTTTCGGAAAATTTCCAGCTCGGTAATATCCGCTTCATCAAACTGCGTGACATGCGGCACATTGAGCCAACTGCGTTGAAAATTTTGTGCGGCAATCGTTTTAAGACGCGTTAGTGGTTTTTCTTCAATGGCTCCCCACTTACTAAAATCAACAGCCGGAACGGCTGGAATACCAGCGACACTTGTCCCTGATGACGGAGACTGTAATTGTTCTTTAACATACTTCTGCACATCTTCTTTTACAATACGTCCTTTTGCAGCCGTTCCGGTAACCTTGGCAAGATCAACACCAAACTCCCGGGCCAGTCTGCGAACGGCAGGACCTGCATGTATAGTAGCATCTGCTTTTATTGACAGATCATCCTGTTTAGCAGGTTTTGATTCAGGCGTTGCTGTACTCACGCTTTGCTGTTGTGGGGCAGCAGTTGATTCTTCAGGTGCCAGTGTTGCAGATGATGGAGCAACAGCAGTTTTGTCTGCTACTTCCTTCACTTCCATTTCAATGATCAAATCACCATTGCTTAGCTTATCTCCTTCCTTTACTTTAACTGCAGTCACTTTACCTGCGAAAGGAGAAGGTACTTCCATACTCGCTTTATCGGACTCCAGTGTAACAAGCGCTGCATCTTTTTCAATTACATCTCCTGCTGAGACACTGACTTCGACAACAGGCACATTTTCTGCACCCATATCCGGTACCATAACCTGTTTAATAACCGGCGCTGAAGTAACCGGAGCCGATGCAGCAGACGATTCTGTCGGGTCTGCTTTTTTTTCAGCTATAGCGGTTTCCTGGGTGTCAGTGGATGGTGAGGTTTGCGCCTGTTTATCCTCTGCAGCAGTGACTTCAAGTTTAATCAGCTGATCACCCTCTTTCAGGTTATCCCCTTCTTTAACCAAAATAGCCGTTACTTTTCCTGCTTTTGGCGAAGGCACTTCCATAGAAGCCTTATCTGATTCAAGTACAACCAGTGTATCTTCAGCGGCAACAATATCATTTTTATTAATACATATTTCAGTGACACTACCTTCTCCACCAATATCAGGAACCTTAATAATTTCCTCAGACATGTATCTCTCGCTCTTGATGTATCGCTTTAATTTAATATTGAAAAATAAATATCAGTTCTTATCTATATTTTGAGTTATCATTCATTTAACTAACAATGCATAGCACTTATCTTATCTTTGCTAATACCAAAACGTTGCATCGCTTTACTAACGACAGAAGCTGTTATTTTGTTCTCTTTTACTAAAGCGTAAAGTGCTGTGACAGTAATAAAGTAACGATCCACTTCAAAGAAGTGACGTAATTTTTCTCTGGTATCTGAACGACCAAAACCATCTGTTCCCAGGGCAATAAAAGTACCAGGAATAAATTCACGTAGCTGATCAGCGTAGATTTTCATATAATCACTTGCAGCAATAACTGGGCCTTCATGACCTTCTAACTGTTTTTCAACAAAACTCTTTTCAGCAGGTTTGTCCGGATTAAGCCTGTTCTGACGGGAAACCTCCAGTGCTTCACGGCGCAGTTCATTAAAGCTGGTTGCACTCCAGATATCAGCTTCTATATCAAAATCATCCCGTAAAATAGTAGCTGCTGCCCGCACTTCATTTAAAATAGTGCCTGAGCCCATCAGCTGCACACGATGCTTTTTCTTTGCGGGCTTACCGGTTTCAAGACAGTAAAGTCCCTGCACAATTTCTTTGGCAAGATTTTTACGCTCAGGCATAGCAGGTTGCTGATACGCTTCATTCATGATGGTCAGATAATAAAAAATATCCTCCTGATCTTCAACCATGCGACGCATACCATCCTGAACAATAACTGCAATTTCATACCCGTAAGCCGGATCATAACTGATGCAGTTAGGAATGGTTCCTGCCAGAACGTGGCTGTGACCATCTTCATGCTGGAGCCCTTCACCATTAAGTGTTGTACGACCTGATACAGCTCCGATAAGAAAACCACGGGCACGAATATCACCGCCTAACCAGGCAAGATCCCCGGTGCGCTGAAAACCGAACATGGAATAGAAAATATAAAAAGGGATCATGGGTATATTATTGCTGCTATACGACGTTGCAGCGGCAATCCATGCGGCATGTGCACCCGCTTCATTAATACCTACCTGCAGAATCTGACCGGAAGAAGACTCTTTATAATATGCAAGCTGATCCACATCCTGAGGCTCGTACTTTTGTCCTTCACTGGCATAAATACCGATACGACGAAAGAGTCCTTCCATTCCAAAAGTTCGTGCTTCATCAGGCACTATCGGTACAATATACTGCCCCATCTGCTTATCTTTAATCAGCACATCCAGCGTACGGTTAAAAGCCATTGTAGTGGAAATTTCCCGATCACCACTTCCTTTAAGTACCGCCTGATAAGCTTCAAGTTTAGGTACTTTTAACTCCAGTGAAGTTTTTTCTCTGCGCCTTGGAACAAAACCACCGAGTTTTTCACGCCGTTGTTTTAAATAAATCATCTCCTGGCTGTCTTCTTTGGGTCTGAGAAACGGAAGGTCTTCCAGTGATTTGCCATCAGTATCCGGCGTAATACCAAACTTTTTACAAAAATGTTGTAAATCTTCAACTGGTAATTTTTTTACATTGTGTGCAATATTAGAAGCTTCTGCACTTGCGCCAAGACCATAGCCTTTTACTGTTTTTGCAAGAATAACAGTTGGTTGACCTTTGTGATTAACCGCAGCATGATAAGCAGCATACACTTTTTGCGGATCATGACCACCCCGATTTAAATGCCAGATGTCATCATCTGACAAGTCCTCAACCATTTTAAGTACCTGAGTGTCTTTCCCAAAAAAGTTTTCCCGTGTCCACTTTCCACCTTTATTTTTGCAGTTCTGATAGACACCATCAACCGCTTCATCCATAATTTTTTGCAGCAAACCTTCTTTATCACGCTGAAGCAACCGGTCCCACTTACCACCCCAAACCACTTTAATAACATTCCAACCGGCACCACGAAAAACACCTTCCAACTCCTGGATAATTTTTCCGTTGCCGCGTACAGGCCCATCAAGACGTTGCAAATTACAATTGATAACAAAGATCAGGTTATCAAGCTTTTCTCTGCCAGCCAGTGATATAGCGCCTAATGATTCAGGTTCATCGGTTTCACCATCACCTAAGAATGCCCATACTTTGCGTTGCTGCTCAGGCATGATGCCACGATTGATAAGATAGCGCATAAAATAGGCCTGATAGATAGCCATAAGTGGACCTAACCCCATGGAGACCGTGGGGAATTGCCAAAAATCAGGCATAAGCCATGGATGCGGATAAGAAGAAACTCCGACCTGATCTACTTCACGCCGAAAAAAGTCTATATGCTCTTCACTCAGGCGGCCTTCAACAAAAGCACGTGCATAAATACCAGGAGAGGCATGACCCTGATAGTAAATAAGGTCTCCTTCATTATCTGCCTGCGGACCATGAAAAAAATAGTTGTAGCCTACATCATAAAGGGTGGCACTAGATGCAAAAGTTGACAGGTGTCCGCCAAGGCTACTGTCCAGTTTGTTGGCACGCTGAACCATTGCCACTGCATTCCAGCGAATCACAGAGCGAATACGTCGTTCTATAAAAATATCACCGGGTATTAACGCTTCTTTTTCAGTGGGAATCGTATTACGATAAGGTGTCGTAATACTATAAGGTGACTGCACTCCCTTATCAGCTGCATGCTTTACCAGGCGGTCCAGCAAAAATGCTGCCCGTTCTTCACCTTCCCGGCTGAGAACGGATTCCATGGCATCCAGCCATTCTTTAGTTTCTGTCGGGTCAATATCATTCCGCATGATGTTTTAAGCTCCGGTCAATCAGTGAAATAAATAATAGATAAATTACAGGTAACTGTTAAGTTTGACAAATTATGGCGGAATAAACAGCATTACCTAAGGTAAAAAACCAAATATATTTTTGTCTTTTGCAATGTTTTTAACTGTTATCTGTCAGCAAATATTTTATTTACCCATATTACAACAGCGTGAATGCTTTTTTGTAAAGAATTAATTTAAAAAGATATTTTTCTATGATTAAAAAGTAAAAATCATATGTAGCCCTGCTGGTTAAATATGTCCACATTCCATTATCTCAATAACTAATATGAAAGATTAATTTTATATTATAGATAGATATACAAAATTGTCTGAAAAACTATTCCTGCATATACATTTTTTAACCATTTATTTAATTTCGTACAATATAACGCAGATTATAAAGATGATTCTAATCGCTCAGATAAATGCACACAGGAAGGAATTACAAATGAACTGAATGAGAAAGCCTTGATTAAACAAGAAAAATTTATGCAATGAAGAGAAGAGTAAGAAGAATTAATTTTTAGTGATGATTATTCTTAATGGATTTCCACTTTCATGGGAATGACTATGTATTTTTCAGAGATAACTATTCAGCGCCTGTTCATCATTTTTTTACAGATTATAGATGTCAATAAAAAAACACTGTTTTTCAGTTTTTCTTGTTGTGTAATACCACTATATACGCTGAAAAACCAAAAATCAGTGTCATTTTTCATTGTTTTCACTTTACTCTACAAGATGATGAATGGGCTCTTAGGGTTTGTGATGTTTTGTCATATTGCTCAGCTTTCACAGAACATCAACAATCTCTAGGAAAGACCATCCAATTTTGTTTTTAGTGCCTGCAAAGATATTGAGCTTGCATGGCGCCACTCTTCCTGACCTTCAGGAGAATAAATAATCAGCGTTGGTGTACCGAAGACACGCATAGTATCCATCAACTTGCGTTGCTCTTTGGTGGTTTTAGTCACATCAAAACGTACTGCTTTATAATTTATCAATAATTTAGCAATAGCTGGATCTGAGAAAACATTCTTGTCCAGAGACTGACAGGTTTCACACCAGTCAGCATAAAAATCAATAAATAAAGGTCGATGATCTTTTATTGCTTCTGCTTTTACAACCTTCAGCTGCTCAGGGCTTGTCACCGTGATAAACATATCTTTTACGTCAACAGCGCCTGTACTGTTTGAAAAAGCCAGCGGTTTTGTAAAACTACTGTTACCCATCAGACCACCAATAATCAGGCACCCACTATAAATAAACAGTAATGCGCTTATTATAATTGTAAATAATTTTTTCCCTGATGCTTTTGCATGCCAGTTTACAGATAAAAACAGATAAGCACTTACACCTAAAATGAATATTCCCCACAAAGAGAGTGTTGTATCACCAGATAGCAACCTGGAAACCAGCCACAATGCAATACCCAACATGAGTATACCAAAAGCATGCTTAACTTTATTCATCCAGACACCACTTTTAGGTAAATATTGCCCAAGTCCTGCACCAACAATAAATAGCGGGACTCCCATCCCTAAGCCCAAAGCAAAGAGTATAAGACCACCAAACCATCCATTTTGAGTACTACTAATATAAATTAACGTACCGACTAAAGGTGCAGT
>JAPORK010000054.1 GCA_026710285.1 Endozoicomonadaceae bacterium
TAACGAATGGTTAGTACCTGCTGAAAAATGGAAAGAATTATATGGGAAACCACCTGAGTCTGAACAGTTTGCACCGTTCAAACGCATAGCAACTATCAAAGCAATCAAAATTGATGAAACAATACTGACATTACTCGGTAGTACAGACAATGAATCTGCAACAATATATGTATCCTGGAGTGAGGATGGGATGAAAGTTTACAAAAATGGTTACCTGACAGAAGCCGGATATGGTATTGCTCCTAAGGAAATGGAAGAAACTTATGAGCCGGTACAGCCTGATTCTCAATAATATTTGTATACTTTTTACGTCAGTGTTTAGTCCAGTCTCAGTTCGGCAGTTTTAAGCGCAATATACTATGTTTCATGGCTGTATAGCTTATTTGTATCAGATCAGTAAACCGTTATTTTCATAAATCCGCAATCATTCCCGCAAGAGCGGGAACTCTGTTTAGGACTGTCACCACTTAAAATATAACTTCCCTGTTACCAAATTTTGATAATCTCTGCCGGAATGACAGAGGTTATTGGTAGTGTATGTTGCACACGCAGGTGTTTTTTTTAAATGATGAGCAGGTGTTTTTTTTAAATGATGAGCAGCTGTTTTTGCAACAATTCTTCATAAAAAGCTGGTGTTTTACTGCACAATTGAACATACTTAGCGCTAAATGAACAAAAGTTAGTAAGTCGTTTGATTTTGGAATACAGCAAAAAATGTTAGTCAGTGATTTTGATTTTGCGCTACCAGATCACCTGATAGCGCGTTACCCGGTAGCAGAACGTACTGGCAGTCGCCTGATGGTTGCTGAGGGAAGTAGCGGTAATATTTTTCATCATGCTACATTCAGACATATCGTTGATTATGTCAGAGCAGGTGATCTGTTGGTCATGAATGATACGAAAGTGATCCCTGCCCGCTTGTTTGGAAATAAAATGACAGGTGGAAAAGTAGAAGTTCTGATTGAACGCATTCTGGATGAACGGAGTGCACTGGTCCATATACGCTCAGGTAAATCACCTAAAGCAGGCACAGAACTCATCTTAGAAAATAAAATTACGGCAACCGTTACCGGGCGCAAAGGTGAACTGTTTTGTCTTAAGTTTACCGCTGATCGTTCAGTCTTATCACTATTGCGTGATTACGGTCATATTCCGTTACCTCCCTACCTGTCCAGACAAGATGAATCTGCTGACCGTGAGCGTTATCAGACTGTTTATGCTAAAAGGGAAGGCGCTGTTGCAGCACCAACGGCAGGATTACATTTTGACAATAATTTACTGATGCAACTTAAAGAAAAAGGTGTCAATATAGCCTGTGTTACCCTCCATGTAGGCGCTGGTACATTTCAACCGGTCAGAGTTAACCGTGTAGAAGACCACACAATGCACTCTGAATATATTGAAGTCTCTGAAAGCCTGTGTGAAGCGGTGCAGGCAACAAAAAAGCGCGGCAATCGTATCATTGCTGTAGGTACCACTTCTGTGCGTTGTCTGGAATCAGCAGGAAAAAGTGGTAAACTACTCCCTTTTCAGGGGGAAACTGATATTTTTATTTATCCGGGTTATGTTTTTCAGAATGTTGATTTATTAATTACCAACTTTCATTTACCACAATCAACATTGTTGATGCTGGTTGCGGCTTTTGTTGGTCAGTCAACAATGCGAGCAGCGTACCAGGCAGCGATTGAGAGGGAATATCGCTTTTTTAGTTATGGTGATGCGATGCTGATCAGTCGTCAGGGATTACCTTTAATATAAAATTGTTAATGCAAAGAAGTCAGGATTTTTATGCGTAAAGAGTGCTATATGCGTTTTGATGTACAGGGAGAGGATGGTTTTGCACGCAAAGGGCGTCTGACTTCCCCAGAGGAACTATAGAAACGCCTTGTTTCATGCCGGTTGGAACGTACGGTACAGTAAAAGGGGTGCTTCCCACTCAAATTAAAGAGACCGGTGCACAAATTATTCTGGGGAATACCTTTCATTTAATGCTAAGACCTGGCACACAAATCATCCGGTCACATGGCACATTACATGATTTTATGAACTGGCAGGGACCCATTCTAACTGATTCCGGTGGCTTCCAGGTTTTTAGTCTCGGCACTTTACGCAAGATAACCGAAAAGGGTGTATTGTTTCGCTCACCGGTAGATGGAGCTAAAGTATTTATGACGCCTGAATCGTCAGTACAAATTCAGCATGAACTCGGTTCTGATATTGTTATGGTATTTGATGAATGCATTCACGGTAAAGCTTCTTATCAGGAAGCAAAAACATCAATGGAGCTCTCTTTACGCTGGGCTGAGCGTTGTCGGGCACAGCACGATCAGCATCCGTCAGCGTTATTTGGTATTATTCAGGGTGGAATGTCTGAAGTGCTCAGGCTCAAATCTTTACAGGGATTGCAGGAAATTGGTTTTGATGGTTATGCTATAGGAGGTTTATCAGTTGGTGAATCTGCTGAAGATATGCAGCGTATTCTCAGCTATATAACCCATCGTATGCCAGCGGCGCATCCACGCTATCTTATGGGGGTCGGTAAACCGGAAGATATTGTGGAAGCTGTCAGACGGGGGGTCGATATGTTTGATTGTGTGATGCCAACCCGTAATGCCAGGAATAATCATCTCTTCACTCGCTATGGTGCTGTTAAAATTCGTAATGCAATCTATAAAAATAGTACAGCGCCTGTGGAAGAGGGTTGTGACTGCTATACCTGTACAAATTTCACCTGCGGGTATTTACATCATCTGGCAAAATGTAATGAAATATTAGGATCTGTGCTCAATACAATTCATAATTTACATTACTATCAGCGGTTGATGAGTGGGTTGCGTAATGCCATAGCACAAAAGGCACTAAATGCCTTTATCGATGACTTTTATAAGGCCAGAGAGCAGACCGGAACAACCATTGCAAGTCAGATGTAAATGGAAAAATAAATTAACAATTTACTCTTTTTTGTTGAAAGCAGAGATTAAATGGTTACAATGAAAGCATTTCATAGGCAAACATTTTGGTATGTTAATAATTTTTTAGGAGTAAATACAAATGGTTCAACTATTTAGCTCAGCCTTTGCAGAGGGTACACCTGCTACCACAGCTCATGCTACCGGCTCTCCGATGCTGGTACAAATGTTAATGCTGGTGGGTTTTATTGCAATCTTCTGGTTGCTAATATGGCGTCCGCAAAGTAAACGTACAAAGGCGCATAAACAGCTAATCAGCAATCTCGGGAAAGGTGATGAAGTTATCACTTCTGGTGGTATCTTGGGTCGTGTTACTAAAGTATCTGATGATTATATCACGCTCAAAGTCAGTGATACTACTGAGTTGAATTTTCAACGTTCTTCAATTGTTGCGGCTTTACCCAAGGGAACCATTAAAGATTTAAAATAATATAAGAATGTTTTAAATGATGGTATAAACTTAGATTTTAGGTTTATGGCAAAGTGCAGACACAGTTTTATGCTATGCTGATACACTGTTTTTCATACCATTATGCTGTAATGCGGCTTATAATGGAGTTTGATAAAGACTAACTTGGTTATATCTTTAAAAATATCTACTGGGTCTGCCTGAATAAGGCAATAATTTGGTGAAATGATAAGAAAGTAGGAACCCCGGAAAAATGCTAAATCGCTATCCTTTGTGGAAATATATTTTAATTTTGGTACTGATAGTACTGGGGTTTATTTATGCGTTACCAACACTTTACCCTAACGATCCTGCTGTTCAGGTCACAGGGGCTGATGTTTCGCAAAAAATAGATGAAAAAGTACTTAAAAAAGCATTAGACGCGTTAAAAAAAGACAAGATTGGTGTTAAAAGCAGTAGTATAAAAAAAGATGCTGCACTGATCCGTTTGCTGAAAGCTGAAGATCAGCTTAGTGCAAAACAAAGTCTTCGTGAAGCCCTTGGAGACAGCTATATTGTTGCACTCAACCTGGCTTCTACAACACCTGCGTGGTTAAAGAAAATCGGTGCAGATCCCATGAAACTGGGACTGGATTTGTCAGGAGGTGTTCATTTTCTACTAAAAGTAGATACAGATAAA
Source organism: Endozoicomonadaceae bacterium (assembly GCA_026710285.1). Classification (GTDB taxonomy): domain Bacteria; phylum Pseudomonadota; class Gammaproteobacteria; order Pseudomonadales; family Endozoicomonadaceae; genus JAPORK01. The sequence goes on from JAPORK010000054.1 coordinate 4,058, forward strand.
GCCGTGCAAACACGGTTAGATGTTAATACTGCAGAAATTCGCACTATGATGCGTGAAAAAAAATTACGTTATCATGTGGAATCTTCTAAAGATAAGTCAATTGTCAGAATGTCCTTCAAGAGCGATAGTATTCGTAATCTCGCTATAGAAAACATGAAGAAAAAATTTTCAGATCTGACGATCACAAAAGAAGAAGAGACTGATGGTAAATTTCCAATCAATTACCAGATTTCATCGGAGAGTATCAGAGAAATAAAACGCTATGCATTACAGCAAAATCTCACCACTATTCGCAACCGGGTAAATGAGCTGGGTGTTTCTGAACCTTTGGTTCAGCTACAGGGTGCAGATCATATCGTTGTTGAACTTCCCGGCGTACAGGATACTGCCGAAGCAAAGCGTATTTTAGGAAAAACTGCCAGCCTTGAGTTCCGTTTGGCCGCTGCAGCTAATGCACAACCAGGTACTTATGAAAGCTTTCATTTTCGTAACGAACCTTCCGAACAGGCGCAGCTTTCCCGGGATATCATTGTAACGGGTAACCAGGTGACCAATGCTCACCTTAGCTATAATCAGCAAACCAATCAGCCTTTGGTTAATATTTCATTAAACAGCCAGGGTGGTCAGCAAATGTTACGTACCACACGGAATAATGTAGGCAATCAGATGGCTGTGCTTTACATTGAACAAAAACCAGTTACCCGGATGGTCTCTAAGGTTGTCGATGGTAAAACCAAAGAGGTTCCGCAAATATCATTCAGAAGTGAAAGCCATATTATAAGTTTGGCTACCATTCAGGGTGTTTTCGGAAACAACTTCCAGATTACTGGTTTACGTTCATCGGGAGAAGCTTATGAACTGGCGCTTCTGCTACGTTCCGGGGCGCTTGCAGCACCTATGCACTTTGTAGAAGAAAGTACTATTGGACCGAGTATGGGTAAAGAAAATATCCGCATGGGTATTGCTTCTACAGTAATCGGACTATTATTAGTGCTTGTTTTCATGATTCTTTGCTATCACAAATTTGGCTGGATTGCTAACATTGCACTGATTTTAAACCTGGTTATACTCGTAGCCCTGATGTCGGTAATTGGAGCGACGCTAACCATGCCGGGCATTGCCGGTATTGTATTGACGTTGGGGATGGCGGTAGACGCCAACGTGCTGATTAATTCCAGAATAAGGGAAGAGTACCGCAGGGGAGCATCACCACAAAAAGCAATTTTTGAGGGTTATAACAGAGCATTTGTTTCTGTATTTGATGCTAATATCACAACATTAATTGCGGGCATTATTTTGTATGCTGTAGGTACAGGTCCAGTAAAAGGCTTTGCGGTAACGCTGTCTCTTGGAATTATTACTTCAATGTTTACTGCAATTATGGTGAGTCGAGCCATTATCAATCTTACCTATGGTCGTAACCGCCGTCTAAAACAACTGAGTATTTGAGGAAATTATCGTCATGGCGGAACAAAATGTATTAAATTATATGCGGTGGCGAAATGCAGCCACCTTTATCTCAGCCGCATTAATGGTGTTATCTCTGATTTCTGTGGTAGTCAAAGGCATTAACTGGGGGCTGGATTTTACTGGTGGAACACTGGTACAAATTGATTTTAAGAAAACACCAAACTTGGATGCCATTCGTTTAGAACTGAAAAAACTTGGGTATCACGATGCTGTTGTACAGCAGGGCGGTACGCATAGCGATGTACTGATTCGTATTCATGGAAGTAGTGCACAGTCAGGTCATCAGTTTGCTGAAAAATTTAAAGCTGATTATGGAAGCGATATTGTAATACAGCGTATCGAATATGTTGGACCTCAGGTTGGTGAGTCCTTAAAAGAACATGGTGGTTTAGGAATGCTGCTGGCATTAGTATTGATTACACTCTATGTGGCTTTTCGGTTCCAGTTTAAATTTTCGCTGGGTGCGTTGTTATCTTTGATACATGATGTTTTGATTGTGCTAGGTGTCTTCTCTTTCTGGGAGTTACAATTTGATCTCAATGTACTGGCAGCTGTGCTGTCAGTTATTGGTTACTCTCTGAATGATACGATTGTTGTTTATGACAGAATCAGAGAAAATTTTCGTAAAATACGTAAAGGTGACACCATTGATATAATGAATGTTTCGTTAACACAGATGTTTGGGCGCACAATTGCTACATCAGCAACAACAGCTATGGTGTTAATTGCGTTGTTCTTTTTGGGAGGCGATGCTTTGCATAACTTTTCTTTAGCACTGTTAGTAGGTATAGCAGCTGGAACTTACTCTTCCATCTATGTGGCGGCCAACCTTCTGCTAATGGTTAAAATTGATCGTAAAGATTTGCTGTTACCCATGAAGAATCAGTCACAAAATCATCCCTGATTAAATAATTTGGTTTCCGGAGCAGGTGTAGGCATGAAATTAATAACAGAGATATTTTACTGTATTAATTTTCATGCAAGTATCTGCCCTTTCGGCAACCATAATTAGAAAAAGATGCCCGTTTACCCTTGTTATTTTTAGACCGATGTTGTTAATTTATGATAAATAGCCCAAATTCTGCATCCGTCATCTGGAAGATACCAACTAAAAATTTACCTTCACAGCCACACTGGCAGCAGGTAATGAAAACAGCCATCCGTTCTGTGCGTGTATTGGCGGAACAATTAAATTTACCTGAAGACATCGTTAAAAAAGCAGAAAAAGCGACACATTTATTCCCTCTGTTCGTACCGTCACCATTTTTAGCACGGATGGAAAAAGGAAATCTTAATGATCCTTTGTTACGTCAGGTCTTACCCGTTATAGATGAAACAAAATTAACAGTAGATTTTTTTACTGATCCGCTTGGTGAAAAACAGGCAAATCCGGTCAGAGGATTATTGCATAAGTACAAAGGGCGTTTACTTGTTTTTCCGGGGACAACCTGTGGTATTAATTGTCGTTTCTGTTTCAGGCGTCACTTTGCCTATGATGAGAACCGTGCTAGTCGCAAACAGTGGCAGGATATTTTTTCTTATATTGAAGAAGATAAAGATATTGCAGAAGTTATTTTGAGTGGCGGAGATCCTCTAGCAGTTAATGATCAGCGTTTGTTGTGGATTGTAAAACAGATAGCTGAGATTAAACATGTATCACGCTTGCGTATCCATTCAAGGTTACCAATTGTCATTCCGTCCCGAATCAACACAACATTACTGCAATGGATCAAGGACATCAGATTAAAAGTTGTGATGGTTGTCCACTGTAATCATGCCAATGAGATTGATGCAGAGGTTTCACAAGCATTGCTGCAGTTGAAAAAAGCTGGTGTTACGCTGTTAAATCAGAGTGTTTTATTAAAAAACATTAACGATTCTGTTGATGCATTACATGACTTGAGTTTATCGCTGTTTGATAACGATGTTATTCCTTATTATCTTCATTTACCTGATAAAGTGCAGGGAACTGCTCACTTTGATGTAGATGAACAGTATGCACGTAAACTCATGGGGCAGCTTAGCCGTATCTGTTCGGGTTACATGGTTCCCAGACTGGTACGGGAGGTGGCGGGAAAAGGCAGTAAAACCATCCTATCACCCCTGTATTGAAAGTCAGGTCATTGCTAATCTTCTGTTTTTTTGTATACAACAATAGCGCAGCATTACTATAAAAAACGCTTTACATATCAATTGATTGTTGTGCTATTATCCAATCATATGAATAAGGAAAAAGAAAAATTACTGCCCTAGTTTGTCTGAAATGTTATAAAAACTGATTGTTCAGCAGGAACGGTTTACAAAAAACGTTTTGATAACAAATAAATGTATTTTTAAAACAATAAGTTATAAAAAAGCAGCTGAACTGATGAGCTGATTTTATAACATAAGAGAGTAATTATTTAGCACGCTTGTCTTTACAAATAAAAAAATATTGTTTTATAGTTTAGATAGTCAGGTTATTTTATGGATATGGATATTCATAGCAGGGAAGGTTCTGGCACAACAGGAATGTGCTCACAGGGAAGTGCCTGACACTTTTTTAAAAAATAATTTTTATCAATCACTTAACTAACACTACCGCAATTTTTTAATAGCTAGAGAGCGTTGACAATTAAGTTTTCATATTTTTAAATATTCGTTTATAATCATT
>JAPORK010000063.1 GCA_026710285.1 Endozoicomonadaceae bacterium
ACTCCCTGTTTTAATATGAGCAGAAAGAATGCCTGTTCGTGGATCAACGGATGTTCCCAAAAATTTTTTGAAATTAAATGCATTAGACCAAGGAGTTGTCTCTTCTGATTCAGACAAATAAGTCTCATGTTGTTTTTTACTTGTTTTTATTATAGGTAAATCATCATCTATTCTTTTACTAAATATATTATATGGCTTGTTAAAATTATGATCATAATCATCAGGATCAATATTCTTTTGTTTAACTGATAATTTGCACAACAGATTATTTGTATGTAACAATGCATAGATTAATAAGATAAAATAGTAAAAATATCTTTGCTTAAATTAAGCAAACATCAGATAATATTTCATATAGCTTAGACTAAACGACTTCATAAATAGATTTTATTGAAATATAATAAATGAACTAACCTGACACATCTTATTAATAATGAGATATAACTTTATCTCCATACCTGTTTACGTTCTGCTGATGCAACAGGTATTTATGCGGTTATTGCTCTTAAAGACAGATCTGCCCCACTAAATGCAACCGCTAAAAAGTGACTTACGGTGAAGCAGAACATCTTCCTTTGGTGACTGTCATTAACTTAGTACGCACTATAAAAGCATTAAAAATATGCTATCTGGTTAACCGGTACCGCTGATAATACCAAACAAACAATCTGCGAAACACCATTAACCAGCAATATTGCATAACATCAGTTAATTAAAAACCAGTATATTGTCGTAAGTACCTGACTTCAATTAATTAATCCGGCAACCATCGAATCTGTTACTGTTTTATATCCATAATAATACTCTTCAGATAAGATTGCATTTTTTGGATTGCCATCTGTTTTCCGTAAAGTTGGGTCAATAAATTAGAGCAATCAGTAAGTTCTGCTTCCATTAGATGAAGACGACCTGTTGTTTCATCTTTTACCATATCAATTCGTGCTTTATATATTTTCTCACCTGCCACTTCTCTTAATTTTTGTATTACATTGCGTGCTTGTGTAATCTCGTTTATATCAGGCTGATAAGGCTTTATAGTACCTCCATAAAGACGATGTACTTTGTATTCTCCTAGTTTAGGCACTTTTCTGTACGCATAAATTTTCTCGTTAAAATAAGCGAAGGAAATCTCTCCTTCAATGATACCTGGCATGAACCTTTGTAACAGAAGATCATGCTTTTTACCAAGATCACGAATTTTTTCTTCATATTGCGCATAACTGGTATGCTTTTCTTCTGCTTCATTACAACCAGTGTTGTACTGGTTTTTTGTTGATGGAATCTTGAAATTATCTATACCTAACATTGCATCTGCACTTTTTACTACAATGTGACTTGCTGACGTTTGATCAAAAATAGATTGCAAATTCACCTGATCCGGTGTTAACCGCATAATTTGCTTTGAGGCAATATCAAAAATATCTTCTGAATCAGTGGTATCCGATGAAATATAGATTGTTGGTATAACAGAAACACCAGCACTTTGTAATTTGGTTAAATAATTTACTTTATTTAGTGCCATGCGTGTTGTTTTGGGACCATTGACTATAAGTGTTTTTTCCTTTTCTCTGTCTGCTAACCACTCATAAAAAATTGAATTTTCTTGTGCATAAGTCCAGTGAATACCTAAAATCAACGCATCAAATGTTTGCCATTTTACCGAAGTATCCTCAATGTCAATGACATGACAATCAACATCAGCTTCCAGTTTGCATGCATCGACCAGTACTCCGACATTATCATAATAATAATCTTTATCGGTACCAAATTCATATTTTTTTGCAGCTGCAATAGCGATTTGTTTTTTCGTGCATGAAGCTTTAGCACAAAACAATAAGATAATAAAAAATATTAGTGACAGACTGATTTTTTTATTTTTTTTGTCTGAAAAGATCACAACATACATCCCCCATATGATGAAATGAAGAGTATATACTATATTGGTAATTTAACAACATCAGGGTAAATTTTTATATATTTTTTAAAATATAAATCTTATGCCTTTTATATATATAGTCAGTTTCATGGCATCAGCTCGTGCAAAAAGATAATAAAAGACTAGTTGCTACCAATTGATGTTTTGCTGGTGTGGTAATATTATCAATCTGACCTACCTGTGTATAAGTAAACCATATTTTATTACCATCTGTTCTAGTTTTCCATATCAATTTATCTGCTGTATTTTATAACTTTCTGATAAAAAATTTTATAGAGATATCTTAAAAAAAAACGGTTATGAATACTCAATTAAATACGAAACAATATTTTTAGAAAACAGTGAATCTTTTAGCCTATTCGCATGTAACCATTAATAATCACTTTGTTTACACTACTATTCCAAAAAACGAGTGCAGCATCAGCTATAGTAGAAGGAATAATACTCAATGTCCCATCAGAATTAAACTGGTATACATCGAACAGATTTTGTGCTGCGGTATTTCTTAACATTACAGCTATATGACCATCACCACCATTAATAACAGCACCAAGAACACTTTGTCTTTTAAAAACATCTCTCAGATTCCCAGAATTTATAGTGTGGTATTCTGCCCTGGGTGCTTTTATTGTATATAATATTGTTTTTAGCGCACAAAGATAAGGGTGATCTTGAGTAAAAAGTTCAGCCGCACCAACAAAAGGTCTTCTTTTACACAAAAAATTTACCAGCTGAGAAATGAGTATATTTTTTTTATTGAAATGAGCTGCAAATAAAATAGCGCCAGTATCACAAGCTATATTAGTTTGAAATGATGAAAAACGTAATATATGCCATATTTTTACAACACCTTTCAAAGTATCTGTTTTTAAAAATGTTTCCCCTTCAATACAATTAGATAAATTTGTTAACAAAAGAGCATGGACTGCTATATAGTAAGCAGAATCATTTAACGAAGAAACAGCAATGGTTGCTTCCATTTTAGTTGATAAAGAAGCGATCAACGTATCTTCATCTACGCCAATAAGTGAACCACTGAAAAATTCTGAATCGGGCGGGCAAGTCCAGTTTCCATTCTTAGATTTTAACATACAAAAAGGGACCACAGATAATTCTGCACCTTCAACAGCTTCCCCAAAACTGGCAAAAAAATTTCCTACTGTCGCAACCACAGTAACAGCCATTTCTGTCAGACCAATAATACTGGCCGCAATATTAAGCCCTTTATTCGCAGGAAGTGCTGCCGCCACTACCGGAATGCTACTAACAGCAGCCGTACCGGTAATGACGCCTGCTAATGCAGCAGATCCTGCTCCGGCTACTGCTGCTCCCATACTGACAATACTGAGTCCTGCCTGAATAACGGATGCTGTAATATTAGCCCAGCGCTGATTGAGCGCACTCAGTCCCAGCGTACTTATATAACCTGCCCATTTAACGACGCTTCCCAGCCACTCAGGACTGTTACCGGAAGGATCTGTGTTCATCACCGGATTATTACTACCAAAAGCATAGCCATCACCGGCAGGATCTTCACTAACAAAATAACGTTGTTGTGGATTATACGTTCTGTGTCCTTCACCTAAAAACTGCCATTTTGTAACAGGATCAGTTCGTTCGCCATCAAATCCCTGCAGAGTTTGCTGATACCATGGTTTTGTCTTCGTACTTCCATGCCATATCATACCGTAAGGACTGTAAATATTACGCTCAGAAAATCGATAGCTCTTGTTATCCTGTTTTTTAAAAATACCAGTAATATCACCTTTATAACTATTTTCATAATATTCACTTATCATTCCATCTATGGTTTTAGCAATGCCGAGATAACCAGTAATATGTGAACTTTCTCCCGGACTGATTATTTTTTCATTAATCAGACGGTCACCACGATAGAAAAGATAACTGACATTTGACATATTTTTTTCCATTACCTGTTTTCCGCTACCATCGTAGACATAATTACTTTTCATTCCCATTCGAGAGATGACATTGGTAATTTCATTCATAGCATTATAAGTAATATGATTCTCCTGCCCATCTACTATCATATTACCGGATTTATCATATACAAAATTGTGCATAACAGCACTAGAATTATTCCATACAGTATTGATTTTCTGCAGGCGTAAAGGTACTGAAAAATTAGTGTAAAGATAATTCATTACTTTTTTAATAGTTGTATGATGTTGTATATTCTGTAGTATTTCCCGGACAGAAGATATTCTGTTTAATGATGTAAAAGTGTAATCTTGCCTGGTAATTACCGGTGACTGTATTAATCCTGATCCGGAAAATGCAGTATCATGAGGACACAAAGGTAAACCCGATGAACCACTGCAGATCATTGTAATTAAATTACCCAGTGCATCATACCGGTAGCGGATTAAACTATATTTATTGTTTTCTGCTGTTTGTTTGAGTGCAATTATATTTCCATTAACACCATACTCAAATTGCCACTGTGAAATTAATTTTATTCCCTGTATATCAGTCATCTGATCTTTATATCCCCATGCATTATAGTGAATTGTACGATGCATGTGACTACCATACTCAATCGCATTGATGCGGGAAAAAGCATCATAGACCGGCTTGAATATTACTTCAGCATAACGCTTATGCTTAGAAAGGTAGCTGATACTTGTTATACGATTAAGACTATCGTAAGTACTTTGCAGTTTATTTCCTGAAATATCCGTCGTACTAATAATACGCCGGTTACTATCATATTGCCAATGTAACCGATAGTTTAAATAACTGTTGTATCCTGTGTGAACCAAGGTTTGCAGCAATCCATCATCACTGTAGTTATAAGTGGTAACCCCAGTATTGTCTGTTTTTTTTTGCAGTTTCAGAGTTACCGGATCATAGCAACAAGACCACTGTACTTTATTATCTGTAAACTGACTTACCGGAAGACCTAAAATATTGTACTTCCATATAAAAGTGTGTTTTCCTGGGGTTGTTACCATCGCAAGCCTACCATTTTCTGTGTAAGTATAAAAGGTATGTTTTCCATCTTCTCTTGCACTCCAGCGCAACTGTCCTGCTGCATTATAACCGGCAGATGACAACAGGTAATGTCCACCTGATGAAGGATATGCCCATGACTGAATAGTTTCCCCTGTTATATCATACACCTGATGTATTCTGTCTCCGAACGGGTTGATAATATCAATAATCCGTCCCAGTGAATCATAACGCTGCCTTATAATTCTTCCGGAAGGATCTTTTACTGTAGTTCTTCTTCCAAATCCATCGTAAGTTATTTCAGAAACCTTGGCAGCAGGTTTTTTATCACTGTTAAGACAAAGTGATTTTATTGAATAAAACGGCGGATGTATTGTAGAAGGCAATACCCATTGTTTCACTGGCTTGTTAAGTACATTAGCCAGGGAAACAACCAAAACAGAATATTCTCCCAGTCTGTTTTTTTGATAATTAACCAAACATCTGTCAACATCATCATAAGCTGTAAAACTAATCCCTCCGTCAGGAAGATAAGTTCGTATTGCTCTACCTGTTTCATCATAATCACGGGTTATATCTGTTGCTTTAACATTACCTTTTTCATCAATATTATAATCACTTATTTTAGTTATACGACCATACTGATCATACCAACTCTTCTGTATCGGTCTCCAGTGTCCATATTGCTGCTTTCCATTAGTATCAATTGTTTCTGTGAAATAAATGCGTATTCTTCCGGCACCATCAAAAATAATTTTTTGCTGCAATCCATTCGGTGCTGTCATCAATACCTGATTGAGTGTTGGTGATATTGTGTAACAGTAGTAAATACTGGCTGCAAATACAGTTCCCGGAGCGCTTTCTGTTTTTATAAGGCGATCCCATTCATCATAATAATAATGAATGATGTTTGTTCTGCATATGTCGTTTACCTCCAATACCTGATTAGTGAACAGACTGGTTGTAATGTATGATGAAAACTGACATTCCTTAGCAGATAACTCAATCATACTATAAGTTGTTTTAGTACAACCATCCAAACTCTTAATATAGTAATAATCTTTAATAATTGATGCGAGCGAAGCTGTTTTATTTTGGTTATCAGTAAAAACTGTTTGTTTTAACAGACCATAGGTTAAAAGATTATCAGGATTATGATAATAAAAACTGGTTGTTATTAATTGCTGTTTGCCTGACTGTTGTACCTGATGATCAAGCACCAGCATATAACCACTTCCATTATGATTTTTTTCTTTGTGGTAATAGTTGTAAGTTATCAGTGGGTCTGACAAATTTTCATTTGATTTTATATGTGCAGGATACAAGGTAGTAGATTCAGTTAGTGTACTAAAAGACCATGCAGCAGAAGCAGGCGGACAAGCCTCATTACCTGTTAACGGACAATAATGTATTGCTGTTATACGTCCGTAAGGATCTTTTTTCCATACTACCCTTCCCTGTGAATCATATTTCACTATTGTCGTAGTTGTTACCGGTATATCTTCTACATCACTCCATAGTTTAGTTACTATTTTTAAAGGTAAACTATAAGTGGTAGGCAAATTAGCAAAAGAAGTATGCGTACAACCATTATTTTCATCAATACGACAGAAAAAATAGTGCGTTTCTGACAGAATGTGTTCAGTGTGATCACTAATTTTCTGATCATAAATGAGTAAATGATATTTATTGTAGGTGTAAATTTCCCGGATAATTCCATTATCCTGTTCTGTTTTATAAGTGTAGTTTATCGGTGCTCTAAATAATATATCCTTTGCTGAATGCTTTGTAATCTTTATACCTGCATTAAAACCAAGGTAATTGTGTGCATTTATATTAATTTGACTATACCGGTAACGACTTATCATTACAGGTTCTCCAAAGCCAGGATTAATTGTTTTTTTAACAACAACACACAGAGAATAAATTGATGCTGTATCTTTTTCTGAAATTCTCATTGCATCTTTACAATTATACATAAGCCTTGTACTAAGCCCGGACGGATAATCAACATGTGTAATAAAATGCTGCACATAATGAATATAAATACTATTATTTATTTCACGTCCAAATGAAAGGAACATAATTCGTTGTATTTCATTACTATTTTGACAGAGTAATACCGCAACTGGCTGTCCCTTATTTCCATGACTGATCACAGTAATATAATGCACCGATCTGCGTAATATGATGAAGTTTCTTTCATCATCTACAACAGATCGCAACAGATGTGTACCGGGAATATAATTAAAATATACTCTCCATCCATCCTGTTGTTCAAGACATATTTCATAACCTTCATGATTGAGCGTTTCACGTAAACCATTAGCATAGGTAATAACAAAATGCGTACTAATATCACCCGTAATACGAATATCATGAAGCTTATGATATTGTGGCCACCAGCGACCATCAGGTTGTTTTTTCAGATAAAAATTTTGACCAAATGAAGTTGTGAGTTGATGTGTAATCAGATTGAAATGTGTCAAATTCCATCGCCATCCGGCTCCTAACCCATCGGGATTTGCTAAAGTATTACTGTTATAATTAATTTCAAGATCAATATCAGGACCATGCCCAAAATTACTGAGTAAGCTCCCTGTTTTAACATGAGCAGAGAGAATTCCGGTTCGTGGATCAACTGAAGTACCCCAGCTTTTTTTAAAATTAAATGCATTAGACCAAGGAGCTATCTTCTCTGCTTCAGAAAAATAAGTCTTATGTTGTTTTTTATCTGTTTTTATTACAGGAAAATATTTATCTGTTATTTTATTAAATATATTATATGATTTGTTAAAATTATTAGTATAATTATCAAAATAAGTCTGTTCTTGTTTACTTGATAATTTGCACAACAGATTGTTTGTATATAGTAATACAGAGATTAATAAAATAAAACAGTAAAAATATTTTTGTTTTTGTAGAATTAACATCATATAATACTTTAGATAGTTTAGATTAAATAATTCTATGAATAGTTTTTATTAAATCTCAATATAATACATTTATAAAAAAGACATTTATAAAAAAGATAGCTTTTTAGCCTATTCGCATATAACCATTAATGATTACTTTTTTTGCATTGCTATTCCAAAAAGTTTTTGAAGCACTAAAAAAAGTAGATGCAATCATACTCAATGTGCCGTTAGAATTAAATTGATATACGATCAATGGGTAAGCTTTTGAG
>JAPORK010000405.1:0-2438 GCA_026710285.1 Endozoicomonadaceae bacterium
CCATTACTATTTGATTCTTTTTTATAATGGTTATGCTGAATAACTATCGGAAGAATTGATGATCCTGGTATTTGATATGCAGGATAATGAGTTATCGATTCCACCTGAGTACTTAATGACCAGCCAGATGGTTCAGCCGGACAGCTATCGTCCCCTTCTGCCGGACAATAACTGATCTTTTCCATGCGCCCATAAGGATCTGTTGTACTAATCAACCGTCCTTGCAAATCATATTGTTGTTGCGTTATCTCTGTCGCAGGAGAACCTGAGTTTTCACCCCAGTTTCTGGCAACGATTTTCAATGGTAAACTATAAGTGTCAGGTAAACCTGTAAATGTAGTGTGAGCACAACCATCAGATTCAGTCGTATTACAAAAAAAGTTATGTGCTGCTGTTAGTGTATGATTTGTACGATCACTGACAATTTTTGTATCAATCAGTAAATGATATTTATTATAAGTACGAATCTGTTTGATTATTCCATTGTCTTCTGTCGTTTTATAGGTATAACTGGTCGGTATTTCAAATAGTGTATCAGAGTATGAACCTTGCTCAACATCTAACCCAGAGTTAAATCCAAGATAATTGTGCTCATTTGTATTAGTATCACCATAAGTATAACGGGTTACCATCTCTGGCTGGTCCATTCCGGGATTAACTGAAGTTTGTACAACGACACATAAACCTCTGTCATTATTTTGCAGAGAAATTTTCATTGCATCAGTGCAGTTATAGGTGATATTTTTTTTTAAACCGGTTGGATAAGTTACACGAAAAAGCAAATGACTCAAATAGTCCATATGCAAAATAGACAACATTTTACTGTTTTCTTCAGGCAGAGCAATATCACTTAATTTTCCACCTAAATGCCTAAGATAAACATCAAAAGGTTTTCCTTCAGCATCAGTACTGGTGATGATAATAAATCCTTTTCTTCGAGTTAAAATAATTTTGTGCTTTTGATCATCACTAATACTGCTTAACAGGTGGGTTCCAGGCAGATAAGAAAATTTAACCCAGCGCCCATCCTGTTGCTCCAGCCTGGTTTCATAACCTTCATGGTTTAAGGTTTCCCGCAAACCATTAGAATAGGTAATAACAAACCAGCTTGCTTTACTGCCACTAATCTGAATATCTTTAAGCTTGTGATAACGAGGCAACCATTGACCGCCTCTGCTTCTCCTTAAATTAAAACTCTTGCCCTGAGAAGTAGACAACTGATTGTTTAACCGATTAAAGTGGGTTAAATTCCAGCTCCAACCCAAACCAAGACCATCAGGATCAGCCAGGCTGTTACTGTTATAGCTGACCTCCAGATCAATATTAGGTCCGTGCCCCAAATTACTTATCATGCTGCCTACTTTGGTATAAGCGACCAGTGTTCCTGTGCGGGGATCTACCTGTGTCCCCCAACTCTTCTGAAAATTAAATGCATTAGACCAAAGAGAGGCATCTTCATCTCCTTTTAAGCGGTTATTATTATATTTGCTGTATTGTTTTTCTGAAGTTTTACTGGTTGTACTATTCGTTGTATGGTGAGAAGTTTTATTCGGAATCTCAATATTGAATGGCAAACCAGTTTGCCGATAAGATAATGCTATTGATGATACTGCTAATAACCATGCCTGGAATGCGGCACCCAAAAAAACAAATAACCATCTGAACAGTATATTATTTTTTTTATACCAAAAGCTTTTAAGTTTTATCATGTTGAATACTATATTTTATAAATATAAACGACTATTAATATTTAAATGCAAAAGGTTAGAATATTAATGAAAAATCATTTCAATATGAGTAGTTATCTTTTATGTTAATTATGACATATGCATGGTTGATAAGGGCAGGTGGGTTATCTAATGGTTTGAAGTTAAAACTACCTGAAAAGTTTAGTTTTTCCAATCATTTTTAGTGAAGTACAAATCTGAATTACAAGAAAACGCAGAAGTAGAAAGATAATAGATTATAACCAGCATTTTAACAAATCATTTTCACAGTTATAGTAAATTTGTTTTTATCCTTCTGCGTCTTTATAGTAATATTTACAACATCAAACAATAGCAATCTAAGTGTTTTTATCATATGAAAGGAAAGTTATATTTTTAGCTGATTACAAGACTGTTATACTTATATATTTTCTTAACACAAACTCAATAAAAATTAAAAAATAGGGAACAATAAAAATAATTTTATTCATATATAAGCTCATTTTACAATCATACTGAAATGCATATACAATAAGCTAAAAAAGCTGCTCCGGAAAATTTTTACAGCGCTGATATTATGCAGGAGTACTCTTTTATACGCAATTCAATATAAATGGCTTTGCACGTATAAATAAATGTATGACCTATATGGAGACTGCATGGTCTGTTTATAATTGCTTAGTTGGATATGTTAAACTTAAGAAAGGCATAAATAAAATAACAGGATCAAAG
>JAPORK010000405.1:2448-8078 GCA_026710285.1 Endozoicomonadaceae bacterium
CTGTGACTTAAAATAAAGAGATTATTGTTTATTAACATTGCCTGTTGTATACTTTTTCATAATACATAACTCGCTTCAGGTAGCGCGTAAGATTAATTAAAATAAAAATCAGAACATGAAACTATCAGGTAAATTATGTGCAGTTTGTAAGTCACCACTTTCAGGCACCATTACTCAGGATTACTGGGGAAACGTCTTCTGTTATCAGCATATCCGTCAATTACCCCAGTGCACAAGCTGTGGGCGTCTTATTTGCCAACACTTAACCGAAGGTGGGTTTCATTATCCTGACGGTTTGATTATGTGTAGCCTTTGCGACCGGAGAGGTATTTTCTCATTGCCCCGGGCAGAAGAATTGCTTAAAGAGATGCGGCTGGAATTAAAAAAAAATGGTTTAGATTTAGGGCAGGCAAAAACCCCTATGAGGCTGGTAGATCGCAACGAATTACTGCAACGTAGCCGACGTTCATCTAATGAAGGGCACATTTTGCTTGGGCTAACCCGTGGTATGCTGACCACAGTTAAAGACAAAGTAGTAAAGCAACGTTTTATGGAAATCATTATTCAAAAAGGACTGCCTGCTGAACAGTTCAAACTGGTAGCAATCCATGAATTATGCCATGCCTGGATATTTTATCGTGGAATCCATCGTTTACCTTTAAAGATAGAAGAAGGAGTTTGTGTATTATCAGAATATTTGTGGTTACAAAGACAAAAAACACCTGAAGCTTGTTTCTGGAAAATGCGCTTAGTCAAAAGCCCGGATCCTGTTTATGGGGATGGTTTCAGACAAGCCTTAAAAAGCCTGGAGAAAATGCCACTACCCAGAATGATGCGCTATATACAAAAAAAAAGAAAGTTCCCCGGGTTTTGGGCAGGTCTGCTTTTTACCTAACTCATTGTTTACAAAAATTAAAAACAATATCAAAAAAGACAAACAGAAGCTTTCTGACAATCAATAAAAAAGAAAAGGATTTTTTCAGGGGCTGCTTTCAGCAGTTAGTGGTGAATACTTGCATATAAAAAAAGTTACACTATGATTCATGGCTATAGCACTGAACGGATGCTTATAAAAAATATTTATCTAAATGTATCCTGCTGTTTTTTTATGTTTACTAAAAGAAAAAAATTAATGATTACTGGTTTAGGGGAGAATGCATGAAATATCATCATCTGGGTATCCCTACAAAAGAAAAACTCAAAGATGAAAAACACCTGCCACATCTGAAAATGTATGTTAGCGGCTATGGTCGTAACCCTTATGGTGTTGAATGGATGCGTTTTGAAGAAGATGCTGATTATCCCGAAATTGTAAAAACTTTACCTCATGTCGCCTTTGAAGTAGAAAATATTGAAGAAGCTATTGTGGGTAAAAATGTCATTATTAAACCTAACAGCCCAAGCCCGGGTGTTATTGTTGCAATGATTGAAGATAATGGCGCTCCGATTGAATTTATTCAGGTAGACAGAAGTATTGCGGAGGAAGGCATCTGATACGGTCAGCCGCTTACAGGCAAAATATTCCGGATGTAAAAAGCTGTAAACATGGAGATAATACGGTGCACAGAAATACTGATTATCTTTATATACAGCAAGTTAGCGTACAATTTATTTTGTGAACTATTCTGCCTGTAAAAAATGTCGATCCCGTTAGTTAACTTATGCACAATCTGGCTGCGGGTAATCAATATAATTTTTATTGACCCGGAGCAGAAAAAAGCGCTATTCTCGCATTTTAATCTTAAAACGATGACTAAAAATTTATCATATGCGAACAAGTCAATATTTATTAGCAACCCAAAAAGAGATACCCGCAGATGCGGTTGTTATTAGTCATAAGCTAATGCTGCGTGCAGGGATGATTCGTAAACTGGCTTCAGGGCTTTATACATGGCTCCCTACCGGTTACCGTGTCTTGCGTAAAACAGAAGCTGTTATCCGTCAGGAGATGGAGCGTGCTGGCGCCCTTGAAATTGTAATGCCAATGGTACAAAGTGCAGAGTTATGGCAAAAAAGTGGTCGCTGGGATGATTATGGTCCGGAGTTACTGCGGTTTAAAGATCGTCACAATAATGATTTTGTGTTAGGTCCTACGCATGAAGAAGTTATTACCGATCTTATTCGTAATGAAATTAACAGTTATAAGCAGCTTCCTTTAAATCTCTATCAAATTCAGACAAAATTCAGAGATGAAATTCGCCCCCGTTTCGGTGTAATGCGTGGACGTGAATTTGTAATGAAAGATGCCTACTCTTTCCATCTGACACCACAATCACTGAGTGATGAATATCAGAAAATGCACCAGGCTTACTGCGCAGTTTTTACCAGGCTCGGACTGGATTATCGTGTTGTTGAGGCAGATAGTGGTAGTATTGGCGGCAATCAGTCGCATGAATTTCACCTTTTAGCATCATCGGGTGAAGATATTGTTGTTTTCAATGATGAAGGTAATTATGCTGCCAATATTGAAAAAGCAGAAGCGCTCTCTGTATTAACCAGTCGCAATCCTCCTGAAGTGTCTTTATCCCTGACAGATACGCCCGATGTAAAAACCATTGAACAGTTAGTGGAACTGCTTGCTTTACCGGTTGAAAAAACAGCAAAAACACTTATTGTCGCAGCTTCAGATCAGTCAGAAAGTGATTTTATTGCTTTAATGATACGTGGTGATCATACACTCAATGAGATTAAAGCTGAAAATCTGCCTGAAGTGGCTGCCCCTCTGAGGTTTGCCACAGAAGCAGAAATAAAAACCGTAACTGGGGCATCTGCCGGCTCACTGGGACCTGTCAACCTGTCCATTCCCTGTATTGTTGACCGCACTGTGGCTATGATGAGTGATTTTTCTGCTGGTGCTAATATTGACGGAAAACATTACACCGGTATTAACTGGGAGCGCGACGCATCTTATCTCAGAGAAGAAGATTTGCGCAATGTCGTTGTCGGTGACCAAAGCCCTGACGGGAAGGGTAAGTTGCTGATGAAACGGGGAATTGAAGCAGGTCATATATTTCAGTTGGGTAAAAAATATAGCGATGCAATGAATGCAACAGTGCTGGATGTTAATGGCAAGGCACAAACCCTTTACATGGGTTGTTACGGGTTGGGGGTTACACGCATTGTCGCTGCAGCTATTGAGCAAAACCATGATGACAGAGGCATTACCTGGCCTGCGGGAATGGCTCCTTTTCAGGTTGCTTTGGTAGGTTTGAAAATTGAAAAATCGGAGCAAGTTCAACAAGTTGCAGAAACCATTTATCAACAATTAACGGAAGCTGGCATCGATGTACTTTTAGATGACAGAAAGGCAACGCCCGGGGTAAAACTGGCTGATATGGAGCTGATTGGCATTCCCCATCGTATTGTTATCAGTGAAAAAGGATTGACCAATAACACACTGGAATATAAACACCGCAATGCCACGAACACCAACAATATTGCACCGGAAGAAGTTGTTGCTTTTTTAATACAGCAGTGTAAAGTGAATTAGTAGCGTACGGGAGAAACGAAATAACCCCCGATAAACTCCTTTGCACAGCCATAACTGTAACTGAGGTAAAGTAATCCTGGCAGACTTTAATTGAGCTTTGAGATTATTTTTTAATACGAAAGCGCTTTTTTGTTACGTCTATGGCTTTACAAATGGAGCAATTAGCAATATCATATCCAGCTTATGTCTAAATTACTTTTACCCAGGTTTGTTTCACCACGAAAGCTGGCGCAACAGGGCGCTTGTATTGAAGGTGTGGTTCCGGTTTCATCCATGCAGCATATGGAAGATCTGGTTGTGGACCAAACCGAAGAAATAAACGTAAACCTGAAATTTATGATTGATGGTGGGTACGTTACTGTTACAGGTAAACTCTTTGGTACTGTACTAATGGAGTGTCAGCGTTGTATGGATACCACATCTGTGGATATCTCTGCTAATATATCGCTTGCATGTCTGCACGCAGATCAGCAGGTAAAGTCGTTACCTCCCCAGTTTGAACCATTGATGGTAACAGATGAAAAGGTTGATCTTTATGCCCTGGCAGAAGAAGAATTGTTGCTGAGCTTACCGATAGTGGCATATCATAACAATGATAAATGCAACGCAAATGAGTATAGCAAACCGGTTATGGTAACCATTGACGATCTGCGCAAAGACAAAAACGCGAACGAACAAACACAGGAAAAAGAGAATCCTTTTTCAGTATTAACACATTTAAAATTAAACCCTTAGAATTCAATAGTTTGGAGAAAATGAAATGGCAGTTCAAAAAAAGCATACAACACGTTCAAAACGGGGAATGAGACGTGCTCACGATGCGTTATCTAAACCATCATTAAGCGTGGATGAAACCTCTGGTGAAACCCATTTTCGTCACCACATGACACCTAATGGTTTTTATCGTTCACGCAAAGTGATTGATACAAAATAATAAGGTTTTAATCTTTTGACAGTCAGCGCTGTTGCTTTAGATGTTATGAGTGGAGATAAAGGTCCCAAACCATGCATTTTGGCAGCACTACAAGCTGTTAAGCGTTACGATGACTTGCATATTGTTCTTGTGGGTCATCAGTGTGTTATCCAGTCTGTATTAAAAAACTATACATCCACTCACGGCAGCCTTTTCCACAGACTCACCATTGAGCATGCTGATCACGTAACGGATATGTCCGCACCACCTTTGCAGATAATACGTTCCGGTCAGGAGAGCTCACTATGGAAAGCGGTACAACTGGTACAGCAGAAAAAAGTTTGCGCCTGTGTCAGCGCGGGTAATACCGGAGCTTACATAGCCGCAGGGCGGTGTTTATTAGGTATGCTTCCCCACATAGAACGTCCTGCAATTATCAGCCAGATGCCAGGCATGAACCGGTGTGCTTTTATGCTGGATCTGGGTGCAAATACAACTTGCTCTGATTACCAGTTATATCAGTTTGCTGTATTAGGCAGTGTATATCTTGCAGAAGTTCACGGTATAAGGCACCCTTCCATAGGGTTACTCAACATTGGACGTGAACTTAATAAAGGTAAACAGATGATTAAAAATGCTTACTCTTTAATTAAAAAAAATCCTAATTTAAATTTTAGCCGTTATGTTGAAGGACATGAACTGTGCACAGGGGTTGTGGATTTAATCGTTTGCGATGGTTTTTCCGGCAATGTAGCTTTAAAGTCAATTGAAGGTACAGCCCGCTATATTCGGCGTGCTTTGGTAGCCAACAAAAAACGCCTTATTGAAAAAATATTATTCTATATGGCGATGCCCTGGCTCAGATATCGTCTTACCAAACTTGATCCTGGTCTGTACAATGGCGCTGCGCTGCTAGGATTACAGGGGATACTGATAAAAAGTCACGGGGCAGCACGCACTGAACATTTGTTATGCGCCATTGAACAGGCAAGAAAAGAGATAAAGCATAATACGCTGAAACATATTACTGCAAACATTTCCACAGCATTCTTAGCCGAAAACTGACAGAAACATTCTTACGTTCGGGTATGAGCACCTGCAGGAGGAATATACTTCCTTTGGGGCTATCTGTTAGTCACATCTTTTAGGCTCTGATTTTTCCAGGGCAAGTTTGTCCTCTACTGAAAATATAAACCTTTTGCCGGAGGCACACCGCGGGCTGGGTCG
>JAPORK010000183.1 GCA_026710285.1 Endozoicomonadaceae bacterium
CTATAAAAAATGTAAGTACATTGAGTAGACTGTTTTGTTATAGAAGTATCTGTAATAAAAAGTAGCTAAAATTATTACAGATGGTTGTACAGAGCAAAAATATCATAAAACATAAATACTGTTATTGTATTAACTCTGTTTGTAATGCAACATTGTAGATTGTATCGCTATTTTTGGTTGAAGTAATATAAATATCATACTGAATAAATAATTAAATTTTACAGCATCACTTGCCGTATGTTTTTTATTTTAATCAAAATATTCTTTCATAAGGGTTGTATATTATATCAGGATATTAAATGCTTTTAATAAAGAAATGTCTTGTATAATAAAACCCTTTCCTTTTATTGCTATCAGGACCTTCTTTGCTCACAGGATATTGAGCATTAAAAAATCAGGAGATTATATAATGAAAATTGACAATTCTAATACTATTTCTTTTTCTGCTGTTAACAACACTGACTTTCTGTTAAAAAACTATTCTCTGGGATCAGGTGCAACTCCAATAAAGAATAAAGTGATAGCAGGTCTTGAAGATAAGATTAGTGGATTTTTGTTTATCATGTTAATCCTTAATCTTATGTTAAAAATTGCCAATAATATGTTAGTAGATATTGCAGAAACAATTAAAAACAAAGAAAAATTTTTAAAAAAAATTCAGAGCTTATCTAAGGCAGCAACGGGGATAAAGCCAGCATTAAACTACATAGAGCAAATGCGTACACAAGAGGTAAAGTTAGCTAAGGTCGGGCAAATAAATTATCAGACAGTAGCTAAATTACTTGCTGCTGTTACCGCTTTATTGAGATCAGCAATCAGTAACATACTCAAAAACTATTAGGGGTCTGTTGCTTACCCGTTGTATGAATCTGTTTGCTTTATTAACACTGCTGTAACAACAAAATATTTTCTGTTTATTAAAATTCTAAACCAGAATAGAAAGGTTTAATTTTTACAGTATGATACTGTAATAAGTGAATTATTTTTAATCGACAGTAAATATTTTGTTGACTTTAATCATTTCGCTATGTTAACTTTTTTATATGCGTTGTTATAAATATAATTATCAGGTCATTAACAAAACAATGCATACTTTTTAAAACGGCATATGTTGTTTTATTGTAAGCTATAAGCAAGTCATGACCATTATATTTATCATAAGAGTAACTGCAAAAAAATAACCGATAAAATTAATATACTACAGATGGTTAAATACAACCACACATTATTTATAAACAATAAATATTCTTTTTCACCTTGATTTATTTTCTGTATAAAAATAGTAAATTTTATCGATATAACAGATCAAAGTAATAATAAATATTCGGTTTTCTGAGTCAGTTACTGAATTTAAGGCATTATCGACAATGCATCTCTTTTATTTAACAAATTACAATGGCTGTAATTCTGTAGACGTGTATCTAATCTATGTAGCGTCTCTGATAATGAAAGTAAGTTATAAATTTTTATTGTTAAATATTACTTAATAATTAATTGTCGTTTAAAATAAAAGGTCTTTTTCCGTTATTATTTTTTCTACCAAGGTCGTTTTTTACTTCTAAAAAACTGAGAATTAAAAAATCAGAGGATTATCTAATGAAAATTAACAATAGTAATACTTCTTCTTTGTCTGCTCTTTATAATACCAATCGGTTATTAAAAAATAAGTTAGCATTGACACCTGATCCACTGTATCATTACGATGCAGCTTTTACAATTAGTGATCATAAAGTTAGTGGAATGATATATGTCATGTTTGTTATGCACTCAATGCTTATGTCTACCGGGAATATATTGAAAGAGATTACAGATACAATAAATGCCAGATTGCGTACTATTGCGGGGTCGAAAAATCAAGCAAATCGTGTTGCTTTAATGCGCAGCAGAGAGGTAGAGGCAGCAAGAGTTGTAAATGTTCATTATCAATTGATAGGTCAGTTACTTGCCAGTACTACGGCTTTATATAAAAAAGCAGTACATCACACAATACTTTGAATACAGACCTAGTGGTTCAGGTGTAATCTGAATTACCTCCCGGTTTTGAGTCTGTATTGCATACACAAATCTTTCAGTAACAATTAATGTTATTCAGGCAAGCAGGTGTAGACAAATTCAGATAATATCACTCTTCAGAGAACTTCAGTACAACGCCGTACGTTGACTGAGCTTGTCGAAATCTGGAGCATGGAGGCAATAAAAGCAACCAGGTTTCAACAGGCTCAGCCGACGGTTATACGTTCAAAAGCTGTCTGCAGTACTGCTAAAAGGATTTTGCAAAATAACAGTCTCTTTACGTTCTGCTCCTGTGGAAATAATATTCACAGGCACGCCTGCCAATTCTTCAATTCTTTTAATGTAAGCCAGTGCATTTCTTGGTAACTGATCTGCTGCTGTTACACCGCAGGTTGATTGGCTCCATCCCGGTAATGTTTCGAAGACCGGTGTGACTGATTCGTACAATTTGCAATCAGCAGGCACAGAGGTAAACTCAGCATTATTATATTGATAATGAGTACAGATTTTCACTGTATCCAGACCATCAAGGACGTCCAGTTTCGTCAGACACAATGCACTTATACTGTTAATCGCAATAGAATGTTTTAATGCAACCATATCCAGCCATCCACAGCGACGGGCGCGACCCGTATTAGAACCAAATTCATGACCTTTTTTTGCCAGTTTAATACCTGTTTCATCAAATAACTCAGTGGGAAAAGGTCCTGAACCAACCCGGGATGTATAATCTTTGACAATGCCCAGGACATGGTCCAGATAGAGCGGACCGACACCGCAACCCGAAGAAGCAGCGCCAGCGGTGGTATTAGATGATGTTACAAAAGGGTAGGTACCATGATCAATATCGAGCAAAGTACCCTGTGCGCCTTCATAAATAATGTTATCACCTTCCAGCCGGTGTTTATGCAATTGCTCCGTAATATCTGTCAGCATGGGGGACAGAATTTCACTTTGCTGCCGGAGTTTTTCTAATAGTTGTTCAAAATTAACAGTCTCAGCTTGATAATAATTTTTTAGCAGGAAGTTATGGTATTCTGTCAGTGATTGCAATGCGGATTTTAACCGGTTGCTGTCCAGAAGATCACCCATGCGCAGACCGCGACGCGCTACTTTGTCTTCATAAGCAGGACCTATGCCACGACCTGTTGTACCTATTTTAGCTTTATTGAGTAATTGTTCTCTTGCCTGATCCAGTGCAATGTGGGTTGGAAGGATAATAGGTGCTGCCAGGCTGATACGCAGACGATCCTGCACATTGATGCCATGCATCTTCAGCTCGGCAATTTCTTCGATTAAGGCATCAGGTGAAATCACCACTCCATTGCTTATATAGCACATAATATGCTTGTGCAGGATACCCGAAGGAATCAGACGAAGAATGGTTTTTTTCCCATCTGTAATCAGGGTGTGTCCTGCATTATGTCCCCCCTGAAAACGTACTACAGCATTGGCTTTGTCGGTGAGTAAATCTACTATTTTACCTTTACCTTCATCGCCCCACTGAGCACCAAGAATAACTACATTTTTACTCATGCTTTTATCTCATAAAGTATTGTTATCATCTCAGATACATTGACCTGATAAGTGTCAGTATCAAAAATAAACCCAAAAAATGAACAGGTTTGTTACAGATGTTTTCCCTGTTTGGTCCAGTGCTGCCATTTTTGCAGAGACAAACCGGAAGTATAACTTCAGGCATTAGCAATAAGCAAAAATCCACAGCCATATTGTGACAGACATTCATTGTAATGATCATGGCATATTACAGTAATATCTCTTTTAAGATAATAAAAAATGCGAATACTAATATACACAGAAACATTCAAATATAAAACAAAGAACGCGTTACACAAAATATTTTTTTGAATCCAGGCAAATAAACAGCATCTTCTCCTGTTGCAGAACTGCTTTAAAAATGTAGATAATATATGTTTTTGTTGATAAGATGAAGTTTTTGTTATGCAAATTTCAACACTATATAGCATATTAATCGTCGAAAAAAGATTTATAATTGATCAAATTAAACAAAAAGCCTGCCATTTAAAATCCCGAAAACAGGTTGATGATTTTTATATATGCTCAGCTCAAAGGATCAATGGCGCAATTATTGATAACGTAACGCTTACAGTGGCAATATTTTTTTAGTATATGTAGTATAATCAACTATGTTGTGCGATTATCAACAAATATTTAGACAGTCAGGTCATTTAATTGATAACATGAAAAACACCCAAAAATACAAAATAATTATTCTGGCAGGATCTTTAAGGCAGTCAGGCAGTATTACATGGGCTGTCAGTTTGGTGCGTGCTTTTTGTCAGCAAGGTCATGAGGCGGTTTTGCTGGTTATGGGAAGCAGGGGTGAAGCTTATCTTCCGATAAATTTGCAAACTATCATTCTTGGTAAGGCACGCACAAATATTCTGGTCAAAATATATCATTTATTACTGCTACGGAAAATTTACAAAAGCGGCTATAAAAGGCTGGAAGAGTGGGTTTATAACCGTAGAGCAAAAAAATTTTTAACCCATTTTGAAAAAAGTTCTCCGGTGGACCTTATTATTAAAGATTTCAATACACCAACACCAGCTGTTTTTACAGGAAAAAAACACTTGGCTATTCTTCACGAAAAAGTATCTGTAGCAGACCAGGAAACCTGCAAAAGAACACAGGATCTCTATACAAAAATTGCTGCTGTCTCTGAATCTTGTGCTGGGGGCTGTAGAAAAAATGGTGTAGATGTCCATCATGTTTTATACAATCCGCTTGATGTTGAAGAGATCAGAAAAAGAGCAGAGGCTTTTACGGTTAATGATGATTACGTGGTATTTGTGGGTGCATTAATTGACAGAAAAAATGTGACTGCCTTGCTGGAAGCATGGTATTGCTCTGGTATTCAGCAAAAACTTTATTTTATTGGACGTGGAGAAAAACAGAAAATTCTCGAAAAAAGAGCGCAGGAGCTCGGTGTTGCAGACCGTGTTGTTTTTACCGGATTTGCGTCTAATCCCTATCCTTTTATAAAGTCAGCCAAAGCATTGATTTTACCCTCTCATGAAGAGTCTATGGGCTATGTATGCTTTGAAGCGCTGGCACTTGATACGCCTGTTATTGTTGCCGGATTTGAAAGTGCCACAGAATTTTATGATCAGGATAGCATTGTAGCGCTCACCCCCAAAGAAAGTTTTAACGCACGTTTAGCAAAAGCGATCATCAATACGGTACAGCATAAACAAAATGATCAGCATCTTTTAGATAAAAATAGTGCTATTAAAAATATGTCATACCCTAATGTGGTCAAAAACTATTTACAATTTATGAACATGTGAATTGATCGTTATAATAATCAGTTTGACTATCATTATGAGTGATGTCGTCGGCAGGCTGCACACAGGCAATTTATGAAGAGATGACAAAATATCAACAGACCCTGGTAAAACACTCAGATATAATACGATATACACTTGCAGAAAATTGAGGAATAATACTAATTCAGATGATTTTATAGGGCGTAACAATGTATGTCTTTTGACAGTTCGACGATTAATAGTTTGCGCATCGCTACTCGAAAAAGCAGTCTGGCATTATGGCAGGCTAACGAAGTAGCTAATAAATTAAAAGCGCTTTATCCAAAGTTAAATATTATCCTGGTTAAACTGGTCAGTGAGGGTGATAAATTTTTAGAAACGCCATTAACAAAAATAGGTGGAAAGGCACTATTTACCAAAGAGCTGGAGCGAGCCTTACTCAGTGGTGAAGCCGATATTGCCGTACATTCCATGAAAGATGTTCCTGCTATCATACCAGAGGGGCTTAGTGTTCCTGTTATTTGTAAAAGAGAAAATCCACAGGATGCTTTTGTCTCAAACAACTATAAATGTTTAGATGATTTACCTGAAAATGCAGTGGTGGGTACTTCAAGTCTGCGCCGTCAGTGTCAACTGCTGGCGCTGCGTCCTGACTTAACCATTCGCTTTCTTCGGGGTAATATTAATACCCGTCTGAACAAATTAGACGCAGGACTTTATGATGCTATTATTTTAGCAACTGCGGGTTTAATTCGTCTGGACATGCGGCACAGAATAACGCAAATATTACCACCTGAGATAAGTTTGCCGGCAGCAGGTCAGGGGGCAATGGGTATTGAAATCTGTAGCGAACGTCAGGATATTTTGCAATTAATACAACCATTACATGACAATGAAACTGCTTTTTGCGTTGAAGCAGAACGGACGGTGAGCCAATGTTTAAACGGAAGTTGTCATGTTCCGCTTGCCAGTTTTTCAACGTTAAAAAAAGGTATTCTTAATTTGCGTGCCCTGATTGGCAAGCCGGATGCCAGTGTTATCTTACGTGCTGAACTCAGTAGTAATGTAATTAATTTCAAACAAACCGGACAAAGTGTTGCTAAAATGCTTATAGAGCAGGGCGGACAAGAAATTTTATCCCAATACTCCCAAAATTCCTGACTCACATCATTTTCAAATCAGGTTAATTACTAAAGGATATTTATTGTGGAATTATCCGGATTAAATGTGCTGGTTACTAGACCAAAATTATATGGTGAGCAGTTGTCATTGCTTATCAGGAAGTGTGGTGGTCATGCTGTCTCTTTACCTATGATCAAAACAGAAGTTATCTCTTCAATACAACCTGAAAATCCTGTTACAAAAAGCAGGCATTATGCAGGTATTATTTTTGTGAGCAAAATAGCAGCTGAACTAGGTGCTAATCTGGCAAAAAAATATCCTCTTGCAAAAATTTATGCAATGGGGGAGGGAACAGCAAAGGTGTTAGCAAAGCATGATATTGTTGCAGAATTTGCCAGTGATGCCAGGAGTGAAGCTTTAGCTGAACTGGATTCACTTAAAGCAATCACAGGAGAATGGTTGTTGATTGTAAAAGGTGAGGGGGGGCGGACTTATCTGAAGGAGATGCTGGAAAGTCGTGGTAATACTGTCAACAATGTTGATCTATACCGTAGGAAATCATTAGTTTACCCTAATGAACGGCTTAATAATACGCTCTTAAATGAAAGAATAAATACAGTTGTTGTTACCAGTGAACAAATTCTTAGAAGTTTTCTTTATCAGGTTAACTATAAGTATCTTAAGACCATTAATCTCATTGTCCCAAGTCAAAGAATTATGTACATTGCTTTAGAGCGGAAATGCTCTGGTGTTATTTGCTCTGAAGGATCTGATAATAACAGCGTCCTGAACTGCCTGGCAAATTTACGCAAAGCGCTGATTATAAATGAAAAGTTAAAGATTTACAGTTGAGTCTGTGACGAAAATTTATTCATTGAACCTTGGTTCGGAGTTTTGGTTTAATAAAAATCCTTTCTTAACAAATAGATAACGCTGAAAAGCTGCATCATTCCGGTAGGGATTGCATACTCTCATACATATGGGGTTGGATGTGAAAAAATGTGGAAATTTTTTCTATCGGGTAGAAGGAACCGCCCATTGGCAGTTCCAACCCCCACAGATCCCGGCGTGCGGATCGGAGAGTAGACCGTGGGAACCTCCCCCACAGCCCCTCGCAGAACCGTACGTGAACCTCTCGATTCATACGGCTCCCATCAGGCAAACACATCTGTCATTCCTGCACACCAATGTGCAAATAAACGAGGACATCGTCCAACAATATTTTCCAGTAATCGTATGGCACAGATCTTATGCTTACGAAAATATTTGTATTTTCGTCTGATCCATCTCACCAGTACCTTATTAACATGTCGAAAGACATTACGTAGAGCTGAACGATAATAACGACCATAATAAGTCATCCACCCGAATAACACAGGATTTAGCCATTGAGCTATTTGTGTTAGTTCCAGATCAGTACGACTTCTGATACGCATTTTTCGTATCTTACTTCGCATGGCTTTTTGTGCCGTTTTACTTACCGCTGGTGTAAAGTTTAGGAATAACAAGTTTGTTTGTAACTCCCCAGGTATCTTATCATGGTGAAATAAAAAAAGCTTTACTTCAGT
>JAPORK010000249.1 GCA_026710285.1 Endozoicomonadaceae bacterium
CAGAGTGAATACAATAACAGTATTTATGTTTTATGATATTTTTACTCTATATAACCATCTGCCATAATTTTAGCTACTTTTTATTACAGATACTTCTATAACAAAACAGCCTACTTCTTAATGTACTCACATTTTTTATAGTTGTATTATAAAGCAACATTTGACGTTTTTATTGTAATGGCTGAGCAATCAGTTCGTGGTTAAATTTATAGTGGCTATATAAAAAAATTAACACAATGAAATTATAAAAGTCAACAAAATAATACCCATCAGACAGAATCTGATCCAGAGTGAAGAAAAAATTTTATAAAACATGCACAAAATGACGTAGACAAATTCAGGAGAGTTTGTGGTTTTGCATGGCGATTCGCCTTCGACTCCGCTCAGGCTACGAGGTCCGTTGGCTGAGCGGAGTCGAAGGCAGGATTATACAAATTATTTCGTGTACGCTGCATACTTCAACTGAAGAATTACAAACTGATCTGGACAAACGGATAGAACATTACAACAATAAATGCACTTCTTAGAGGGAAGGTATGTTGTAGCAATACCTGCTCACATAGCCAATAAATAATGGTAAAAATGTCTGACGGAAAGTTTATCTGACAAATACCTGCTGAAAAACAGTTAACGGTGATCAGGCATGAGCTGCTATATCCGCAACTGACTTTACACCACAGCACAACTCATTTACTATTGTTATGATTTTTATGTTTTTCAACAATTTGTACATTTTTTAAAAAATCTCGATTTGCAGCTGTTAACAATAAAAATCTTGTTAAAATTTTTAAAAGTTGTCCGGAGCGTTATGCTTTCTCAGGGCGACCTGTAAAACATAAGCGCAAAAATTTAATATGTTTATTAAAACGAAATGGACTGTAACTGCTGATTATCAATCGACAGCAGCAGGCAAACAATTTGCTTCACTAGAGCAGGCATTGAGCTTCACTGGCGGAGAAGTAATTACTGCAGACTCTGAAAGCCAGGTGAGAAAAGCAAAAATTGATAATATGATCGTCTTTGTTAAATGCTATTTTCGGGTGCGTGGTTTACGCAGCTGGTTAGGTTTTAGCCGTATTCGTGGAGAATGGAAAAATCTGCTGTTTTTTAAAAAAATAAACATTCCTACCGCCAATATCATTGCTTATGGAGAAACTTACTGCCTTGGACACTCTTTTCGGGGTGCGCTAATCACTGAAGGGCTTAAAAATGTATACACACTGAGTGATTTATTTGCCACAAAGCATAATTTGTTGCAAAATCATCACTGGCTTTTAAAAATCATTGCTCAGCTTGCAAAAATAACCCGGATAATGCATCTTAACCGCTTTGCTCACAATGATCTTAAATGGCGTAATATTTTGGTAACCAGCGATCTGATAAATCCACAGGTTTATTTGATTGATTGCCCTTTAGGAATGAAATGGTCGTGGCCATTTTTGTCAAAACGACTTGTAAAAGATTTGGCTTGTCTGGATAAAGTCGGTAAGCAATGCCTGTCAAATACAATACGTATGCGATTTTATAAACAATACCGGCAAACAGACCGACTCAGCAATAAAGACAAACGGATGATTAAGCAAATTATACATTACTTTAGGGGGAAAAATTGACTTTTTCCATTGCAGGAAAAAAAACGCCTGTCGTACTATCATGCCCGTCAGGCTCGTTAATATGCCACAAGATTTTAAGACATTTACCCGGAAAGCGTATTGTATTTAAAGCTGCTTGTGAAGATGAACCAGTGATTGTTAAATGTTTTATCGGTAAATGGGCACGACGGCACTATTTGCGTGAATTACGTGGCACTAAAGCCCTTATACGTTCCGGAATAGCAACAGCAGAACTGTTTTTTCATGGTAAAGCTATTTATCAAAACCAAAAAAATCACAAGATACATGTTGTTGTTACCCGGTTTATTAATGCTTCTGCTAACTTTAGTCAGCTTTGGGCACAAAACCTCTCTGATAATCAACGTTTGATCTGGTTGTATCGGGTTGTTCGCATGCTTGGTCAGTTATACATGAGTGGTGCCATACCTGTTGATATTCACACAGATAACCTGTTGGTTTGTGATCAGCATCTGTGTCTAATTGATGGTGGAGGTATCATTGTTAACAGGCGGTTATCAACAGATAAAAAAATATCCAGAAAAAAAGCACTGGACAATTTTGTCCTTTTTATCTCTGTTCTTGCGCCCCGCTATGAAAAGTTTGTGCATAAAATGTATCTTGCTCTGACGCATTATATACCTGAATATGCGGGTATATCGTTGCAGCATCTGATCCTAAAAATCCACAAAAAACGCAAATGGCGTGAACGCTATCTTGAAAAAACCTTACGATCCTGCAGTGATTTTATTGCAAAAAAACAGCATAATCGCTTTGAAGTTGTTCAGCGAGCCTTTGACAGCCCCGAATTACAGACCCTGTTATCTGATCCGGACAAGGCTATCTCAGCAGGACAGTTAATCAAACAGGGTCGTACAAATACGGTGGCTTTAATACATATAAATAACCGGTCATTTATTATCAAACGCTATAAAAGTAACAAGCGCTTCCGACAGATAAAGATGTTACAAAAAAGTCGTGCACGTACTGCATGGCAAGGTGCTTTTTTGCTAAAAATGCTGGATATTAATACACCCGAACCACTAGCACTGCTGGAACAGCGATGGGGACCATTGGTAAAATGCAGTTATCTTATTCTGGAATACATTCCGGGCATTCAGCTAACAGAATATTTTAAAGAAAAGAGCAACTGGTTTGACGGTTGCGGGCAGGTTGTTGATCAGATTAAAGATATACTCTCTTCTCTGGAACGGAGTTGGATTGCTCACCGAGATCTGAAGGCAACTAACTTTCTGGTCTTACAGAAAAAAGTCTTTCTTATCGATCTTGACAGTCTTCACTCATGTAAAACAATTAAACAATATAATCCATTATGGGAAAAAGACTGTGAACGCTTTATGAAAAACTGGCAACACAATCAGGATGTAGCCGCACTGTTTCATTCAACATAAATTCGGATATTTTGACAGTACCTTTTTAGATCATTTACTATTAAATTAACCATAAAAATAATCTAATGGGTTACTCATGAAAAAAAATATTCTAATTGCTGAAGACCACCCTCTTTTCCGTGTAGCGCTTAAGATGGCGCTTAAAAATATTTCACAAGACTTTATTTTCACTGAAGCTGATTCAATCGATTTGCTACAGCGCATCATGGAAAAAAAGGTCAAGCCAGATATCGTTATTCTCGATCTTAATATGCCAGGTGCACACGGGTTTTCCGGACTGCATTTTATTCGCGGCTATTACCCTAACTGCCCTGTTGTGGTTATTTCCGGCTATGAAGACAAAGAAATTATTTTGCAAGCTATGCAAGCAGGTGCCATCGCTTATATTCCTAAATCAGTCCGCACTGAACTACTAATAAAAGCATTAACCACTGCACTCTCTGGTGGTCAGTGGTTTCCAGAAGGAATCGTCCAAATTGATCAGAAAAAAGATCAGTCAGCAAAAAGCGGTCAAACAGCCTCAGGGATTGCCTCTCTGACACCGCAGCAATTTCGTATTCTTAGCATGGTCGGTGAAGGTCTGTTGAACAAACAAATAGCTCACGAATTAGCCATTACAGAAGCCACAGTAAAAGCACATTTAACCACTTTATTTAAGAAACTGGGAGTACGAAACCGGACTCAGGCTGTTATCGCTTTGAAAACACTGGAAATAAGTGATGAGGAAACCGCTTTTTTTAATCCGCAAGATGCAGGTAATCTACAGAAAATGCCATTAACTCAAACTCAAAACAGTCATCCGCCAGGAAATAATACCCTGCATTGAATCGATAAAGCTTGCAGATAGGGTATAGATGTAGAATCTAGTAATAATGCCCGGCATGGTAATGTCTGACCAGTGGCAGCCAAAGGCTGCACTTATAATCCTGAACCAAGCTTAGTATGATGTCGCCAAGATAGAATCTGATGAACTGAGGAATTTTTATGAAACCAATAAACCCACAATCTCAAATGCCATATTTCGCTGCCAGCGAAGAGCTTTCAAAAACAGAGACAACACAACAAAACAAAGATCCGGGTCAGGTTAAAGGTACAGATATAACTTCCCGTGCAGTCAGTACAGCGGGTTTAGAATTTCAGCAGCTTTTAAGATGGGCTGAAAAGATTAATAACAGATATGGTGCAGCTTTTTTTAACAGAGAAAACCCTGAAAACAGAATGAGACTGGCATATATTATCTACGATGAAGAACTGGGTCAACGGGCACCTCAACCTGACAGGTTCCGTCAATATGAGCTCTTCGATCAACTTAAAGAATTTGCCTGTAAAAATGAATCAACTGTTCGCATCAGTTTAAAGAAAAATGGCAAATATTACCCTCCAACTGAGGCAGAAAAGCTGGACCTTGATATTCTTCAGGGACCGTGGTTTCTAACCCCTAAAGGTAGATTTTCAACAACTGCACAACCATTTCAGGCCAGATTTTCTATCACTGTAAATGATCAGGGATACCTACCTCTCTTAGCGTTGTTAGCAGAAATATCAGATACCAAACACCCGCTGCATTCAATTGTCAGAGGGTGCAAAATATATGGACCAGAGCTTATAGGTTATTCAACCGATACCGCCATTATTTATCTTAACTCATCAGAATTAAATAGTGAGAAAATACAAGCTGTTACTACACTGTTTGTTGAACGTATTGATAAATTTTCTGCACCAGATATACCCTGTGGTATGCAGCGAATTAGTCGTAGCACGGGTTATGCTGAAACGCCTAATGGCGCCACGAGCAGTTATGGAATGCACAGAGCTGAAATTATTGTTTTTGCATTAGAGAAATATTGTAAAGGGATATTTTCTTCTTTAGCATCTGCTCTTGAAGATGCTTATCAACGCTTTGGTCTTAAAACAGACAATCCCGCATTGTGCGTAAAAGCTACAGAATAAATTGCGGATATTCCTACTGCGTACCTGTCATGCACAAATACTTCAGGCAAAATTAATGTTATTCAGACAAGCGGATAAACAGGTACAAACAGATTCAGATAATATCTCCTGGATGATTTCAATAAAACTCCGTCCCAGAGTTTTTGGTTTAATAAAAATTTTTCTTAACAGACAGATAACTCTGAAAAACTACGTCATTGGCAGATTGCATACCCTTATACATACTATGGACACCCCTCTGATTGCAATTAATTGATTAACTCTATTTGGTTAGATGTGAAAAAATTTGGAAATTTTTTCTGGTTTCTTGCTTTCGCAGGAATGACTGCATATTTTTGAAAATAATAATATAAAATATAGCATTTTGTGCCAAAAAATTCTGAACCAGGGTTACAATAAGCTATTAATTTTAAAACTGTTGCGGATTATTTAGCAATTTTGTACTGAACGCAATAAAAGCATCAGCAGGGAATAGTATGGCATACCATATCGGTATTTTTGGCTCAGCTTTCAACCCACCTACACGGGGACACCAGGATGTTATTCAACAGGCAGCTTCTGTTTGTGAACATATTGTGCTGGTGCCTTCTTTTAAACATGCCTTTGCAAAAAAAATGCTTGATTTTGAAAGCCGGTTGAAATTGACCCAAATTTTTTCTGAAGAGTGCACCGCAACGGATTGTAAAGTTACAGTGACTGATATTGAAAAACATCTTTTTACAAACAGACCTTCTGTACCTGTCTATACTTACGATCTGATGAATGCAATGCAGCAGCATTTTAACCATTGCCGATCTGATAATCAGTTAATTTTCATTCGCGGACCTGACAATGCTAACCCTGCCGTATGGTCCAGGTTTTATCGCTACAAAGACATAGAAGCGAAATGGCAAATATTTACTGCAACAGAGCAGATGTCGATACGTAGTTCATCAGTGAGAAAAATATTAGCTGATAACCAGGAACAACAACAAAAGCATGCAATGCTTGCAGATTTTCTTACGCCTGAGGTTTTGCAATCTATTTTTACTCAGGGTTTATTTATGTCTGAACACGATACGGAATAAAAATGTCTAAATTCAAAGGAAAAGTGCAGCTACTTAACCAGAAAACGATTTGCAGTGGCTTTATCAAAGTAGAAAAATTAACCTTAAAACACACGCTTTTTGAAGGGGGCTGGAGCAAGGCTCTTGACAGAGAAGTTGCCTTGTCTACCCATGTTATCGGCGTCTTATTATTTGATCCTGTAACCGACAAAGTACTGTTAACAGAACAGTTTCGTGCAGGAGCATATCTTGCTGATGAAGAAAATGCCTGGCTGACTGAAATTGTTGCCGGCAGAGTGGATATAAATGAAACACCTGTAACAGCAGCGTATCGTGAATCTGAGGAAGAGACCGGATGTACTGTAACAAAACTAATTCCTATTGTTAATTATTATCCCTCCCCCGGTGCATGTAGCGAAACAATGCAGCTCTACTGCGGTTTTTTTTCCAGTGCAGAAAGTGATGGCAGAATATGTGGTGTCGCAGAAGAAGGAGAAGATATACGTACCTGCCTGCTTTCTGTAGATGAAATCTTCCAACGTTTAATTGACAGAAAAATTAACAATGCAGCAACACTGATTGCGCTACAATGGTTACAGATTAATCATGCATCATTAAAAGCGTCATTACACGGTACGTAACCAAATAATAACGCTCTAATAGTTATGCTGTGGATTATTAAGCAGTTACCAACGAATTGCTAAACTATTGGATCAAATGACAATGAATAATAAATTTATCGCACTGGCTAAACAAAACATACATCAAATGACGCCTTATGTACCGGGTAAACCTATTGAAGAAACAGCACGTGAGCTCGGCTTAGACGAAAAAAGTATTATAAAACTTGCAAGCAATGAAAACCCTTTAGGCACTTCAACTAAAGTAAAAGAAATCATCAGTGCAGCGGTACCAGGCTTATCGCTTTACCCTGACGGCAGTGCTTTCATGTTGAAAAAAGCGCTATCTGTCCATCTTGGCATTGATACCAGCCGGATTACACCAGGCAATGGTTCTGATGAGTTACTGCGTCTTCTGGCCATGGCTTATGCAGGTCCCGGAGATGAAGTTATTTTTTCTCAGTATTCTTTTGTTGTTTATATGTTAGCTACACTCTCGGTTAGTGCCAAACCTGTTGTTGTGCCTGCCTCATCATGGGGAGCGGATATTGACCATATAGTTGCTGCTGTTAACGAAAATACACGCATCATCTATATTGCCAACCCAAACAATCCTACCGGGACATGGTTATCTCCCGATCAGATTCAATCATTATTAAAACGGATTAATTCCAAGGTGATTGTAGTATTGGATGAAGCTTACATTGAATATAGCGATGATACAGATATCCATGATTCCATCTCGTGGACAGATAAATATCAAAATCTTGTGATTACCCGGACCTTCTCAAAAGCATATGGTATGGCCGGCTTACGCATCGGTTATGCGATTGCGAACCCACAAATTACTGATGTTATTAACCGGGTGCGTCCTCCGTTCAATGTAAATGAAATCGCACAAAAAGCAGCTGTAGCGGCATTGAGCGATCAGCAATTTATAAAGCTTTCACAGCAAAATAACCAGAAAGGTATGCAGGAATTGCAACAAGGTTTTAAAACGCTGGGGTTGAACTATATCCCTTCTAAAGGTAATTTTATTACCGTTGATGTTGATAATGACAATAAAAAAATTGCTGAGCAACTGTTGTCCGCTGGTATTATTGTGCGTCCGTTAAATGGCTATAAAATGCCACGACATATCAGGGTTACTGTGGGATCAGCAGAGGAAAACGCTAAATTTTTAAAGGTGTTGAGTGATATTCTCTGATATTAAATGGCTGCCTTTCATACACAAATTCTGGTTCGAAATTTTTGACTAAATAATAAAAATCTTTGCTTTTAACCTGCTAGTGCTGAAAAATAACCTTGTCATTGGCAGAGATTGCCGGAATCCCGTAACAGGGAAGTTATATTTTCGGTAATGATTGC
>JAPORK010000074.1:0-6198 GCA_026710285.1 Endozoicomonadaceae bacterium
GTGAATAAAAATTGGAGTTTAAAAAATGTCACTGAGAGATAGTCCTGAAGGAAGGGAGCTCTCACGTAAAATTGATGAAAAACACAGATATATTTAGTAATCCCATTCCGGTTTGCGTTTTTCCAAAAAAGACTGTACACCTTCTTGCTGATTACTGCCGGCAAACAAATCAACAAATAATTTTCGTTCTTTCACTAAGTTTTCCCAACGCGGACAATGCCGTCCCATTTGAATAAGTTGCTTACATGCAGCCAAACTGTCAGGACTTACTTCTTGCGTACGTAATGCCAGCTCAACAGCATCTTCAACCGGACTTTCTGTTACAACTTCTGCAAGTCCAATGTTAAAAGCAGTCTGACCATCAATCATTTCACCACACAAAATCATGCGCTTTGCCCAACCTTCACCAACGAGCAGAGTTAAATTTTGTGTCCCTCCGGCACAAGGGAGCAATCCTACTTTTGCTTCGGGCAAACCAAGTTTAGCTTTACTACTGACAAAACGCATATCACATGCCAGTGCAACTTCCAGTCCTCCGCCCATGGCATACCCATCAATGGCAGCAATAGAGACACCTTTAAAATTAGTTAATACTTCAAAAGCTTCACCAAAGGCATTAGCCATGGCACCTGCTGTTTCAGCGGATACATTGTTGAAGCTGTTTAAATCTGCTCCGGCAGAAAAAAATTTCTGACTGGCACTTTTGATCACTATTCCTGTAATTTTGTTATTATCGCTAAGCTTGCTTACCTGATCTTTGAACAGCGTTAAATTATCTAATGTCCAGGTATTCGCTGGTGGATTATCCAGTGTAATAATCGCCAGATGATCTTTGCATTCGATATCGAATCCCATACTATTCATTTAATAATTCCTCATAATAATTCTGGCCTTTCTTCAGAGAATAAGCGTCTGGCAACAATGAGGCGCATAATTTCATTACTACCTTCTAAAATACGGTGAACACGAGTATCTCGTAAATAACGTTCAAAAGGGTACTCTTTTATGTATCCGTATCCGCCATGTAATTGTAGTGCTTGATCACAAATATTAAATCCGACATCTGTTGCAAATCGCTTTGCCATTGCACAATAGGTTGTTGCACAGGGATGTTTGCAATCCAGTTTATTAGCGGCAAGACGAACCATCTGTCTGGCCGCCACCAGCTCTGTTTCCATATCAGCCAGTTTAAACTGTAATGCCTGAAAAGCGGAGAGCGTCTTACCAAACTGTTTTCGCTCCATCATATAATCTCGTGTTGCTGTCAGCGCCTGTTGTGCAGTACCCACAGAACAACTAGCGATATTGACACGCCCTCCATCAAGCCCTGCCATAGCAAAACGAAATCCGTCTCCCTCTTTACCCAATAAAAAACGCTTTGGTATTGTTACATTGTCAAATGTAATTGCTCTGGTGGGCTGACTGTTCCAGCCAAGCTTTTCTTCTTTACGACCGTAGTTAATCCCTCTGAGGTTTGCCGGCACTAAAAAAGCAGAAATCCCTCCAGGTCCCTGTTCACCGGTTCGCGCCATAACCAACAATATTTGCGTACTACCTGCGCCGGAAATAAATGCTTTTGATCCATTGAGTATATAGTCATCATGCTTTAATGTAGCCCGGGTTTTAAGTGAAGCAGCATCACTACCTGCTTCAGGTTCTGTCAGACAATAAGAAGATAGTAACTCTCCTTCTGCAAGCTGACAGGCATACTCCTGCTTTACACTCTCTTCAGCAAATGATGCGATCATCCATGCCACCATATTATGGATGGTAATATACGCTGTTGTTGATGTGCATCCTCTGGCTAACTGTTCAAAAATAATGCTTGCATCGAGTCGCAATAAACCCAGCCCACCCTGTGCATCTGGAGTATAAATACCTAAAAAGCCCTGTTTTCCTGCATTGTGCAACACATCCACAGGAAAATGAGCATTTGCATCCCATTCAGCAGCTAATGGAGTTAATTCAGCATCCGCAAAATCACGGGCAGCACGCTGAAATGCCTGTTGATCTGAAGAGAGTGAGAAGTTCATCTGTATCCTCTTTACAACCAGAAGTGACAATATATTATTTTTTTATTTAATCTTACTTAAAGCTTTTTATTTTTCTGAAACAGCCTACAGATATTTTGATGGACTTTGCTGAATCATTTCGACTCAAGCAGAAGAATCTTAGGACAAACAAAAAAACAGAAACTCAGAACAATCAATATAGTAGATACGACTTTAATATCAACTCCTGTGGTCTCTTTTCTTATCTTGATTACCAGGCAAGATCATACTTTTATCCGAATAATAGCCTTCGTGGTAGCGTCCATTTTATTCTGTCTGTTGGGAACGAAAAACATTGTGCATCTGTTCACTATATGGATAAAAACTGGTAAGACCTGCCTTTTGCATATGATTAAATTTTTAATATTTAAGGGCTTTTTTGGTTTTACCCCATCAGCATTCTGTTAATTTTTCCCGTATTTTTGCAGCCAGATCTTTTGCGTTGGAATTTTCACTTCCTTCCATGGCTTCCAGCAGTTTATCAAAATCTTTTATACAGCCTTTGTTTAAAGTTAATAAAACTCTGTTTAAAAGAAAGTTGTTTTTATCACACTTTGCCGGATACATATAAAGTGTTTTTTTAAACTCAGGGGTTATAACACCTGCGGAACAAAGAGAGTCCATAAGCGAGTCTATTGGCAAATCCCGCACAAAACATGCGTACAGGGAGGTAAGCGCCTCAAATGCCTTCTGCAATTGTCTATCCGTTACATTCAGGGTTGGCAGATCAACTGATTCTGCAGGTTTCGATGCGTCAAACAACATATCGCTCAGTGGGTTAAATTCAAATCCGACAATTGCCATTTTTGCCACGGCTTCACGATTACACGTCAGATTTAGATAACTCCACAACTTTCTGAATGCATCAGAGATGGCCAATATCAGCCGCTGTTCAGATTGCAGCAAATACGGACAATGAGCCCTTCCTTCTAACTCTTTTACTGAAGCGTTGACTAAAAAAATAAAGACCGTTTCCTCGCAACCAGAATAATATTTCATTATTTCTTTGACTTTAGGCAAGATTGTCATTTCTAATGACGACAAAGAATTTTTTTTGAGTGGTTTGGTAATATCGACAAAAAAATTAATATTCCTGATAAGATCTATGAACTTATCAGCAAGCCGCAATTCAGCTATATCGTTGTTCAGGATAAAACAATCCCTATAACTCACTAACGTTTTCACTGCCGCTTCCTGATTTTGTCTGGCAGGTTTAAGAATAGGGTATGATTGATACGGCTGCATTGCTGTATTAACCTGTTTGAGTAATTCAGCCATATTTTTGCGTCTACCTTCAACATGAGCAAAGTACAAAGAATTTAGTGCTGAATAAATCAGCATTTTTGCATCCTGAATTGTGTCTATCGAACTATTGCTTAAGAGTTTTTCTGCTCTTAATAGCTTTTCTGCTAAAGCAGTAATACAGGAATACCCATCATACTGCGTAGCATTAACAAAATCTGCACACTTTATGTATTGAGAAAGATAAGGATACAGGTACGCCCAGTTGAACCTTTTATAATTCCACTTTTCTGCCTGTTGATCTAACAGAGCAACAACCTCGTTCAGCCTGGCTTGTTCTGTCGGATCTTCAGTATCCAGCCCTGCTCTGGTCGTTACAATGACAAACAATAATATGATGGTGCAAATAAGTGAGTGCCATTTTATTATTTTGAACATACAACAATAACCTTGTGCTTATCTGGTTTTTTCTTACTATTGTTTTATTGGTCTGCACGTATAAACACAGAGCCCTTCAAAGAGCTGAGTAGCTTAGTACACAACCACTAAAGCTACAAAAAATAATTCATAAAAAACGGTTAACCTGTTATCTCAGGCAATGCAGCAGACTGACAATTAAACCGGATCTTTCTATTATTCGTTTTTATTCATATAACCACAGTCCGGTCATTATATCGTATTGGTGTGAAGTGAAATTGAATGCAGGAAGTTAACGTAAAAATCGTTGTAATACAGATAAAAGATGTCCGGACTGCTGTTTGTTAATCTTTATAAGTTTATATCAAACATAATCAACACTGTTGCGTTAACGAAACATGGCGCTGATTGATTCTTCATTGCTAATCCGCCTGATAGACTCTGCAATTAGTGGCGACATATCCAGTTGGCGAATTTTGTCAACGGCTTCAGCCGCTGGTGTCAGAGGAATTGTATTTGTGACCACCAGTTCGTCAACTGAAGAGTTAACTATATTTTCTAAAGCGCGCCCTGACAGCACAGGGTGTGTACAATAAGCACAAACACCGGTTGCCCCATGCTCTTTTAATGCTTTTGCACCTTGTGCCAGTGTACCAGCAGTATCAATCATATCATCAATTAAGACACAGTTACGTCCGCCAACATCACCAATAATATTCATAACTTCTGCCTTATTAGCTTCCTGGCGACGCTTATCTATAATGGCTAAATCAGCATGCAACCGCTTGGCAATAGCTCTTGCACGTACAACACCGCCATGATCAGGAGAGACTATTGTTATATCAGATAAAGCCCTTCTTTCTATATCATTAAGAAAAATAGGAGATGAGTAAATATTATCAACCGGAATATCAAAGAAACCCTGAATCTGATCTGCATGTAATTCCACTGTCAGCAAACGGTTAATACCGACGCTGGCCAGCATATCAGCTACAACTTTTGCGGTAATGGCAACCCGGGCAGAACGTGGTCTGCGATCCTGGCGTGCATATCCAAAGTAAGGTACAACGGCAGTTACACGCCATGCAGATGCACGACGTAATGCATCACCAAGAACCAGTAACTCCATAAGATGATCATTGGTGGGTGCAGAAGTTGGCTGAATTACAAAAACGTCTTTCCCCCTGACGTTTTCTTTTATTTCAACAGCGATTTCACCATCGCTAAATCTGCCTACATGCGCCTTCCCCATAGGTACATGCAAATGATCAATCACTTTATGAAAAAGATCTGGATTTGCATTTCCAGTAAACGCCATAATTTTTGACACGGTGTTTTACCCTGCATTATTAAAAATTAAAAAAGGATCTTTTGCTTTATTTGCCTTTATTATAAATAGCAAATAGCTGTAAGCATATCATACAGTAAAAAAACGGTCTTAGCGTCTAACGAATTAATTTATTTTTAAATTTTTTTCTTTTCATGTGACAACCAAAAAGGTCATTATTGGGATATAGATAATTTTTGTATTTGTGATCAAAAAAAATCCTGGCAAAACCAAAAAACAATCATTTTCATAAAAATACTACAACAACGATGATTGAGAGGATTAAATATTTTCACGATTGTATTTGATATAAGGTCTTCAGACTTAACTTATTTTAAAGTTTTTATGTGATATCAGAAAAATTTATTTCTTATTATGCGCAAAATTGATAGAATGGAAAACCATTTTTGATTATGGGATTCGCACATCAATGTTTAGGACCACTTTTGAAAGCTTTACAGCTTAATTAATCTAAAACTTTGATTTATAAGTTTTTTATCAAAAGAATAGCTTGAAAAGTATCTGGACTATTGCGCATCTGACATTTATTTTTACAGAAAACAAAATAGGATCGTTTATATGTTACGCTCATTTGGCGAAAAATCTAAAATTCTAATTTTTTTACTACTAATGTTGTTAATTAGTACTCAAAATTCTTTTGCAAAACAAAGTTTCTATAGAAACAAGAAAGCTTCGGATCTACTATTACAACAAGCACATGAAGACTATAACCGTATTGCAGGATACACTGTATACAGAAGTGCCTTTTGTAATCATAGCTATAAGACACTTCAATTAATGTTACTTCAAAAACAGGTATCAACAGCAACATATATAGATTATT
Organism: Endozoicomonadaceae bacterium; assembly: GCA_026710285.1. Classification (GTDB taxonomy): domain Bacteria; phylum Pseudomonadota; class Gammaproteobacteria; order Pseudomonadales; family Endozoicomonadaceae; genus JAPORK01. The sequence goes on from JAPORK010000074.1 coordinate 5,882, forward strand.
ATACACAGCAGATTCTTTTGGAATTTATTTCAGATACAAATACCGGTTTGTCTTTATCTTCACCTAACTTTATTCTGGACAAGCAATCTCTGAACAAACTCGGATTACTGTATCTCCTTGCACCTTATACGTATGACCACTTAGGTAATTCAGGTGCGCTTTCATGGTCGCAGGCAATATCACACGTAAACAGCACGGCTTTAGACGTGACAAATGGTTATATTCAGGACGCAATAACAACACAGGATATTTGTCGGTCTCCTTCTTTTATATTTTCAAATATAACTGATTTCAGATCTTGGGTGTGTTTTAGATGT
>JAPORK010000074.1:6233-7968 GCA_026710285.1 Endozoicomonadaceae bacterium
TTCAGATCCTCGTGGGATTTTAGATGTACAGACTCTGCGCCAATGTACTTCAAAAACGAAGATGGAAGTTTTCAGCGGAGAGTAGAGGGATTTTATCATGAATCGGGAATATGTTCTTATAACATCAAGTACATAAAATTTGATGGTTATGATATATATCGCCTTCCTCTGAGCGATGACTACGAATTCCGCATTATAGTTCCACCTGAGAATGTAGACCCTAACAAAGCTTTTCAATACCAGAACTTTAATTATAACCTTGAACTTGCTGCCAGAAGAGCCAGGTCTTTAAACAGCCAGACGAATTATCGATTCATATTGTTTGTTCCCAATTTATATATTCAGGGTAATTTTGATTTATCACGAGATTTTTACTCTAATATTCCAATGAATGCTTCCCAGAGCGTTGCTATACGTGTAGATAAATATGGTGTACAAATGAGAGCCATATCAAAATCAGTAGCTGATTTAATCTATGTTGACCCCAGTAACCCGTACGTACATACTAATCAGCTTGTTTATCCCTATGAATCGCTTGGTATACAACATCGCAATTATCAACTTAGTTATTTTTCTCCTCATTTTCTAACCAGACCTTTTGCGTGGCATCTTCGTGACTCAAGACAGGACACTATTCTTGCTATGGGTATAGTACGCCATCCCTGATATCCTAAAAAAAACCGGAGCAGTAACTCCGGTTTATGTATAAAAATCCTGCCTAAAATTTGCTGTTAATTATACAGGCGGGGCAAACAGAGATAACAAGAACCCTCATTTTCCCAAGGAAATAGTATTTCAATACCGATTAAAAGTTTCTGGTGAAAATAATCATGTGGTTTTCGTCAGTATTAGCATAATATCATTTAACAAGCTACTGGCTCCAAAACGAAAATGTGCCGGTGTTACCCAGTTTTCTCCCATAACCTGTTCACAAAGCAGCAAGTATTTTTCAGCTTCTGCTACCTTTTGGATACCCCCTGAAGCCTTAAATCCACAGGAAGTACTGCCAGCTTCTTTGATCGCTCGTAATATTGTCTCAGCAGCTGATATTGTTGCGTTAACCGCTACCTTGCCAGTTGATGTTTTGATAAAATCTGCACCAGCATCAATAACTAAACGACTTACATCATAAATGTTTTGGTCTGTTTCCAGCAGACCTGTTTCTATAATAACTTTTAATTTAATCTCATTACTACAGATTGCTTTACAGCTGCTAACCATTCGGGATGCAATTGTTTTATCACCTGACAAATAACTTTTATAAGGAAACACCAGGTCAATTTCACTGGCTCCCCAATCAATAGCAAGCTGTGTCTGTTCCATAACCTGCTCCGGATCATCATTACCGGCAGGGAAATTGATAACAGTTGCAACTTGTATTGAACTAATATTTGTTTTCGTTAAAAAATCTGCAACTTTTTTTACATATTCAGGGTAAATGCAAATAGCAGCCGGATAAGTGGCAGGAGCAACTCCCCGACAGACAGAGACCATATTCTCACAAAATTCTGTAATATCATGCTCATTATCGTTGAGATTTAACCGGGTTAAATCGGTTAAAGATAAAATTTTGCGAGCTGTTTTAATATTTTTTTTGACCATACGTTTATCTTTATAGTGTTGGCTTCCCTCTCCTTGAACTGTCTCTTAATCACATTTTTTAAAGCCCCAATTTTTATCCTGAAAATTTTATCTCCTGCTAAATACACCAGCTTTTACTGAGTCTGCCGTTATT
>JAPORK010000375.1 GCA_026710285.1 Endozoicomonadaceae bacterium
TAGCAGAACATCCGGAATCACCTGATCAGGTAAAACGAGCTGTTTTTGGTTGTGGTGCAATCGATACTACCGGAAACAGGGAGTGTTGTCATTCAGCATTGGGCGTTGATACATTTGATGGTGATAAGATGAAACTACCTCTTTTTAATGCTGATCCTGCAAATATCGGAGAAGTTATAAGAGTAGCAGAAACAGGGATTTATGATGAAATTCTTCAGGAGTATTCACCTGGTAATTATATGCAATCAGCACATATATTGCTGAAACCAGGAGGAAAATTTTATGTTATATCAGATTATGCAACTACAGATGATTTTATTAAACTTTATCATTTAAAAAGAGGAGAACGCATCTTTTTTAATCTTAATGTTATTGACACTCCAGATGAAATAAAAAAAATAATGAAAAGTTTTGGTTCCCGGGTGTTTGACCGGACATTTATGTGTCTGGCAGTATTTGAGAAAAGGGTTGTATAATTAACACAATAATACAATTATTTATGATCATAAATAACTGTATTATTATTACTCTGAAAGTATAATAAACAAATATTAGGTAGTGTCCATTTTATTGTATCTGTTGGGAATAAAAAACATTGTGCCCCCCAGGTCCTGAAGGGCAAGGCTTTACTGCGTGCCTGGTAAACAATTACATTTTATGTTTACGCTTTTTTTTAGCTTGTTTTACGTGCTGTATCATTCTTTGTCTTTTCTTTAGCTGGCTGGCAGTTAATTCATTTTTTTTACCTGCAAAAGGATTTTCACCCGTCTTAAATTCAATTCGTATTGGTGAACCGGTAATATTCAATACCGATCTGTATTTGTTTTCAAGATAGCGGCTATAAGCTCGAGGAATTTCCGAGGTTTGATTTCCATGAATAACAAAGGTAGGTGGATTATTTCCACCCATGTGACAATAGCGCAGCTTTATGCGACGTTTGCGAATTAATGGAGGTTGATGATCTTTTACTGCTTCTTCTAAAATACGAGTTAAATGACCAGAACTCCATCGACGTGTTTTGGAGGTCCACGCTTCATTGATTGACTTATAAAGATTACCTACGCCTGAACCATGCATAGCAGAAATAAAATGAACGGTAACAAAATTGATAAAAACCAGACGACGATCAATATCATTTTTTGCTTTTTGTCTGTCATCAGGACTCATTCTATCCCATTTATTCATGGCAATAACAATACTGCTACCTGCTTCTATGGCATAGCTGAGCATATGCAGATCCTGATCGACAATACCTTCTCTGGCATCAAGCACCAAAATAGTAACATCGGCGTCTTTTATCGCTTTGAGGGTCTTTATAACAGAGAATTTTTCAAAAATTTCAGTTACTTTGCCTTTACGACGTACACCTGCTGTATCGATCAGTGTATATTTTTGATTCTCACGTTCATACGGAATATAAATGCTGTCCCGTGTGGTACCGGCCTGGTCATAGACAACAACACGCTCTTCGCCTAACATGCGGTTAACCAATGTCGATTTGCCAACGTTAGGTCGACCAATAATCGCTATTTTAATTGAATGTTCTAGCTCATCTTCATCAGACTCACTGTTCTGTTGCTCATTATCTGCTGAAGTCTGTGGAATCTGTGCAGTTTCCATAACATGGTTAATGAGAGAGGAAATACCCCGCCTGTGTGCTGCTGCAACAGGCTGGGGATCTCCCATGCCTAACCCGTAGAACTCAGCAGCAGCGATATCGGGGTTAACCGCATCAATTTTATTAAGTACAATCCATACAGATTTAGATTGTTTGCGCAAATAGCTGGCAATTCTGCTGTCCGCATCGGTTAGTCCCTGCTGTGCATCAACAACAAAAAGAATGATGTCTGCCTCTTTTACAGCACTAAATGATTGTTCTGCTACTTTGCTGTCAATGGCTACTTCATCACCAACAATCCCTCCTGTATCGATAACAATATAGTGATAATCACTAAGCTTTCCTTCGCCATATTTTCTATCCCGGGTAAGACCGCTGTAATTAGCCACAAGTGCATCTCGGGAATGCGTTAAACAATTAAAAAGTGTAGATTTACCTACATTGGGTCGCCCAATAAGAGCGATCACTGGAAGCATAAATATACCTGTTTATATACAAAAATTCAGAATAAATAATGGTAATATCAATAAGTTGTGAGATGTTCATACTACATACATGTCTGTAACCAGGATTGATATTGTTATGTTTTATTGCTCACTAATACTGATCAGTGGTAACAATTATGATCACTCAGGATTTTAAATTCTTTTAAATATCTTTAAAGTTTTTAATCCAGTTATCATTTATTTCAGGCAGTATTTTAGAGAGGCATGCCACTCTTTCGTTCCACTGCACTTTGTCATAACAGTCACATATTTTACATCCGCTTGAATGTACTAATGATTTTTTTTTTTCAACAGTCAAAGCAACTAAGTCACCTTTATTAGTAAAGATATAAATATATTCCTGATCAACTAAAGGCTGAGTACTGATACCTCCCGAAAAATAGACATGATAACGTCCTTTGGGCTGTCCATCAAACTTTGAAAGTGCATGAATATAACCCTGATAATCTCCTGTGAGAACATAATTGCGGTAAACAGCAGGTGCACTCAAATACCGGTAAGCTAGTTTATCAGCAGACCACTTAATATTACCAGTATCTTTCTCTATTGAAATGAGATTGCTTTTAAGATCAGAAAAATAGATATAATTCCCGCTATCAGACATATCATAATAACCCGCAGCTTTATGTGACCAGAGTGTTTCTCCTGTATGAATATTAATGGCTTTCATATCGCCACCATAATTTATCGCATAAAGTGTATCGTTAACAACCAGCGGAGTTGCATTTATATCTACCAGCTGGTTTTCGGAGGATTGTTCTGAAACAAGGTTATTGCTCCATAATAATGTACCGGACTGAAGATTCCAGCACATAACATTGCCATTGGGCAGTCCGGTAATAACGCTATCCTGATAAATAATTGGTGATGCAGAACCTCTGAGCAATAAGGTGGGTAATGTGATGTTTTCTTGCCATAACTGTTCTCCTGTTGTGGCATTAAATGTGCTTATTTTTCCATTGAGCGCTTGTATAGCCACTCTGTTTTTTGCCACAGCAGGTATTGCAAGTATTTCGCCTTCAGTTTTTTCTGTCCATTTTTCTTTACCTGTTTTTGCATCAAGTGCAATGATATTAGCCGGCTGAATACCGAGTACTAGCAATTTTCCATCTGTTCCTGGTCCACTATTAATTTGATGCTTTAACTTAGTGCTCCAGATTTTTCTACCTGTTTTCTTATCTATTGCCATTACAACGCCTGATGAGCTTGCCGCATAAATGGTATTTTTAAAGATAACAGGTTTAAGTTTTAGTAATGAACTTTCTTTATTATTGCCAATGGTCTGTTTCCATACTTTTACAAATGCAACTTCATTGTTACTAATTTCGGGTAAAGGTGAGGGCTTATGAAAAGATTTATCTGTTGTAAAGAAGGGTACACAGCCTGAAGTCAACGCTATAGTAACGGAAAACAGGCATATCTTTACAAATAATTTCGTATGTAAAAAATACGCTAACACTTTCTTCAACTTTCAGATCCTTTGTCTTGCTGTGGTGATTTATCAGAATTTTGCTCCTGGTTTTTTTCATTAGTAATCTGTTTAATGGCATCCTCTTTAGCGTTCTGCTGATGAGAATCTGCTTTAGCGATTTGTTTTTGAGTATCTTCTTTGACAGCCGGTTTGGTCATGTTCTCTTTTACAGACTGTGGATGAGAACCTGCTTTAGCGACTTGTTTTTGAGTGTCTTCTTTGGCAGTCGGTTTGGTCGTGTTCTCTTTTAAAGGCTGTGAATGAGAATCTGCTTTAGCGACTTGTTTTTGAGCATTCTCTTTGACAGCCGGTTTGGTCGTGTTCTCTTTTACAGGCTGTGAATGAGAATCTGCTTTAGCAATTTGTTTTTGAGCATTCTCTTTGGCTGCTGGTTTAGCCGTGTTTTCTTTTGCGACCTGTTGATGAGCCTGTGCTTTAGCTGCTTGTTTATTTAGTTCTCTGGTTTGCTCAATATTGTCGAGTTTCATTTTAACAAAAGGACGATCTACTCCTTCTTTTTTAGTATAATCATACGCTTTTTTATAAGCTTTATAAGCATCTTCCATTTGTCCTAATATGTAGTAACTATCGCCCATAGCATCTTCACGGGGAATAGTGAAGCCTTCATCATCAGGTATACTTTGCAGTATTTTTAGTGATTTCTTTGCCCCTTCCACATCTTTGTTATCTTTGATCATTAGCATTGCAAGCCGAATCGTTGCCAGGACTTTAATTTGATTATCATTGGCATGATCAATGACGTAATTTAATAATTTTTCTGCTTCTTTAAATTTATTTTCATCAACAGCCTGCTTTGCTTCCATTAAGCGTGCATATTGAGTATAGCTGCTCTTAGGGTGATTTTTTTCCAGCAGGCTGACCACATGTTTAAATTGTTCAGTTTGCTTTTTTGTTAATGTTTTTCCCGTTTGTAAGTGTTCCAGGGGTCTGGTGATTTGTAAATAAAGCGAGGCTGCTTCTTCATTTTGTGAGTGTCGATAATTTTTCCATGTTCGATATCCATAAACAGCCCCTGAAAAAACTACAATTATAAGAACAATTGTAATCCAATGTCTCTTCCAGAGATTGTTTAGCAGTTCTAATTGTTCGTCTTCAGCCTGGTAAGACATAATTAATATTCTCCACTTAATTTGCAATCTGTTTATCTTAAAGCACTATTTGATGGTACTAAAAAAATCAACGGTTAAAAATTTTACCATTCTTTGGTATTCAGTATTCTCTGTATTACCGGTATACAGACTTTACTGTTTGTCAGTTCTGTAATTACAACGTTTATCAAATATTCATCTGTTCAATGTTATAACAGCTATTCATTTAAAGGTTACTTAAGAAGCTCCTTCGCCAGAAAAACAGCCTGTTCAGGATTACAAATTCTTTGTGGTAAATCTTTACGCAGATATTTAACTGTAATATGTTGTTGATCTGCCTCTTGTTGACCTACAATAAAAGCCATTTCAGCTCCTGAACGATCCGCCTTTTTCATCTGACTTTTAAAGCTTCCTTTAACGCTGGTCAGCAATCTTATTTCAGGAGCCAGGTCTCTGATTTTTTCTGCCAGCCTAATAGCATAGAGTCTGACACTGCTTTCAGCAACCATAGCAACATCCGCCACGCGATTTATTTGTTCCGGTACGCTCGCTATTTGTAAGATCAGCAGAATTAACCGCTCCATGCCCAGTCCAAAGCCACAGGCAGGTGTTGGTTTTCCGCCCAGCATTTCTGCCAGAAGATCATAGCGACCACCACCACAAACAGTACCCTGTGCTCCCAGTGCATCTGTTGTCCATTCAAAAACTGTCTGGCAGTAATAATCCAGCCCACGCACCAGCTGACGGTTAATTACATATGATATGCCATTTTCTTCAAGTAATGTACAAATCTGCTCAAAATACTGTTGTGATTCATGACCTAAAAATTGATCCAGTCTAGGTGCATTTTCCAGCAGTGCTCGTGTTGTTTTGTCTTTGCTGTCAAGAATACGCAGCGGGTTTGTCTCTAAACGGCGGCGACTATCTTCATCAAGCGCTTCTTTATGTTGCATGCAGTAATTTACCAGTGCTTCACGATAAGCTTTACGTTCTTCACTGCTTCCTAAAGTATTAAGCTCCAGAGTTAATTTATCAGCAATACCAAAAGTTTTCCACAAACGGGCTGATAAAAGAATAAGTTCTGCATCAGCTTCAGCTTCTGATAGACCAAAGATTTCAACACTTAGCTGATGAAATTGCCGGTAGCGACCTTTTTGCGGTCGTTCATAACGGAACAGTTGCCCCATGGTCCATAAGCGGCGAACCTGGTTATAAAACAGACCATGTTCAATACCGGCACGGACAATACCTGCCGTAAATTCTGGTCGCAGCGTTAATGATTCATTACTACGATCGTTGAAGGTATACATTTCTTTCTCAACGATGTCGGTATGCTCTCCCACGCTGCGTTGAAACAATTGTGTAGGCTCAACCACGGGTGTGCGTATTTCCTGAAAACCATATTGATCCAGTGTGTGCCGTATTATATTTTCTACATAGCGCCATACTGGCGTATCCTCGGGTTGCAGATCATTCATGCCCCGAATTGCCTGTAACGATTTAGCCACGGGCTTATTATTCCTCAAGTCAAGTTGTTCAAGCCGTTTTCAGATATCAGGACTTTAATTTAGCGTCTGTAATATCTTTAAAACAGTAAATAAAAAATATCTATTGTATATTAGTTTTTGCCTTCCATGATGACAAAGGCAACAACAAATTCTTTTTCATCGCTGACAGAAAGATGAATGTTTTGTATATTTAGCTTATTTTTCAAAATTTTAGCATGTCTGTACAGCATAATAAAAGGTGCTCCGTTTTCGGTATGTTGTGTTTCAATATCACGAAAAGAAACTTTACCTATCCCTGTACCAAGTGCTTTTGCTGTAGCTTCTTTGGCAGCAAAACGGGATGCTAAATAGAGATATGAGCGTTTTCTCTGTTCGTACAGGTGAAATTCATCGGGTGTCAGTATTCGTTTGGCAAACCGGTCTCCCATTTGCATCTGAACTGCCTGTATGCGTCTGGCAGAAACAATATCTGTTCCGATACCTACAATCACTTAGCTTGCCTTTTGTTGTGCACGATCAAGCAGCTGGCGCATCTCTTTTACAGCTGTTTTTAAACCTGTAAATAAAGCATGAGCAATAATAGCATGACCAATATTCAATTCATTAATACCGGGAATAGCTGCCACAGGTTCTACATTATGGTAATGCAGTCCATGACCTGCATTAACAATTAAACCGCCGGAAAGTCCATGATTCACTGCTTTTTCCAGACGTATGAGCTCTTGCTGTTGCTGCCTACCTGAGGTTTCAGCATATGCACCGGTGTGTAACTCTATGGCTGGTGCACCACAGCGTATGGCTGCGTCGATCTGTTCAAACTCAGGATCAATAAACAGTGAAACTTCTGCACCCGTTTTTGCCAGTCTTGTGCAGGCGCTTTGTATCTCTTTTTCCTGTGCGATGACATTTAATCCACCTTCCGTGGTAATTTCCTCGCGTTTCTCAGGTACAAGACAGATATGTTGCGGCTTTACCTTTTCTGCAACCGCTAACATCTCTTCTGTAACTGCCATTTCAAGATTCATGCGGGTTTGTAATAATTGCCGCAGTAGATAAACATCCTGATCCTGAATGTGACGTCGGTCTTCCCTCAGGTGCAGAGTAATACCGTCGGCACCTGCTTCTTCGGCATCCAGAGCTGCTTTAACCGGATCAGGGTAAGTTACTCTGCGGGCTTGACGAACTGTTGCAATATGGTCGATATTTACACCCAACAGTACACGCCTTTTTTGTTTCATGCTATCTGTGTCCTTTAATGTTTCAATATGCACAGGCTATTATAATCATTTTTTGCAGACAATTTAATTCTTCTTTAGCTTTTTTTCTGGAATAACTGCCACTTAAAGTTAATTGTTTAAAACGGTGCTGAGGAAAACCTGATCTTTGCCAGCTGGTTTATGCATTTTTTTCAGAGCAGGAAACAAATCCAAAAACAGGAATTTGGCAACATGAATGGTTTAAAAATACTCTGGAAGGTTTATCTTTTGCCGAAGATACCAGCTTTTCAAGCGTACAACTGTGAGCTGAACCTGTAACCGGATTGCTTTTTCTCCGGGCTTCCACAGGCTTAGCCGGCGGATATAGTATACGAAAGCTGATATTATCTGAGTTCACCTGTACTGGTTGATTCATCTCCCCGGATGATATTAATTTTTATTGAAATGTTTGTGTATAAATGACAGGGGAAGGACGGG
>JAPORK010000108.1 GCA_026710285.1 Endozoicomonadaceae bacterium
GGTGGTTTCATTATCTCGCAGCGATAATCCTAACAGTGTGAATGGGTTTTGACTTAAATTCATGATTTTTCATTCCTGTTGTTTTTTTCGGGTAAAATTACTATTAATCTACTTTTAATCTGGTGAGCTTGTTTGCTGGTATAAAATGAGAGCCTATTCTGTCAGCGATATTGCAATAGTCTATTAATTCTTTAATGGTCATTATTAAATCATTGGGTATGGTTTAAGGAAATAGATAATTTACTATGTTTATCTTCGCAATAATAAATAACTGATTTGAAAATAAAAGTTTAAATAATTAGCCAGCGTTATAAAACACTCGTGCCAAAATAAAGTAGAGTATCAAAAACCATTTTAAAATACAATAAAAATAATTTTTTTGTTATGCATATGAAATATATAAATAATCAAACTGAGATAGAACACATTCAGGTCCATGAATTCTTTTGTTTAAAAAAAGACAGCCAAAGTGAAAGGTTTGACTACGGCATAACTTACTTGTTTAGTAAGCAGTAATACTACAAAAAAACAGATTGCTAACAAGGAAAAGTAAATCATTTTCAATATTGATCTAAAAATATAAATCTACCATACCAGAGGAATTTCGTGGCTGTTAAATATTATTATATTGTCTTTCAGATAAATAAAAGAATGAGGTAACCTGGACTACTTTATAGCTCACTATAATAGTTGAATTAAGTGCAAAAATAGCCAGCTGATTTACTTCCTTTTCATTAAACTAACGATGCCTGTCTTAATTAAATCTTTCAACCCAATCATTTATCTGACAAAAAAGAGCATGTTTTTTGTCGCTTAATTTTTTAGATTATTATAATAAATTAAATTGTTTAATAGATTATTTAATATATAAAATGAAATGTTATTAATGCAGAACGTCATTTCTCTTATTGTCCATACAGATAAATTTATGCATGCAATTATTGATTTAACATCTGAGATCCCGTTAAAAGGTGAAAATGCTGTTTTTTAGTACAACAAATAGACTTAAAGATTTTTATATTTTAGCTGATATAACTAACGTTTTTTGTCGTTTAAAAAAGATAAATATACAATATCTTGTAATTATGATTGACACCAGGGGGATCATTATGTAAAGATAATGAAATTGTCTTTTATTGCATGTGCTCACTGACTCTGTAAATATAATTAAAAAACGAAAAGGAAACTTTATGAATTTTTTTATCCGTATGATGTTAATTATTTTATTACCTGGCTATTTATCAGTAAATGTTTTTGCTGGTAATCTAAATGATGACCAGCAGGCACTTTCTAATGATGTTTACCCATTTGACGGCGAGTTCGAAATCTACGAGGATGATACTGGGTTTGGTAATCTATCAAAATCAATCGATGGCTGTTGGAAATTAACTAACACGATTGGAGAAATAGGAACAATCCCTGGTTTCTGGGATACAAATAAAAATGTTAACGAGCGTCATAAACAAACTTTGCACATAGGTGATCGTTATGTAGTGATGGTTAATGATAGTAAGGAATTTTTAGATATACCTAAACAAAAAAATTCTGCTTGTAGGTCATATTATAATAACGCTGGTTCTCTTGTTAATGAGCTTAATTATACTGATAATGAGACAAAAGAAAATGTACAATGGATTTTGAAGTATCGTGGTAATAAAGATAATTTAACGGCTACCATAAAAGTTACGGAAAATATAGAAGGTAAACCTCCAGAGGAGAAAACCTTGCATTTTACAAAGCAATTCGATTCTAATCATCGAAGAATGTGTTTAAATGGCTTTCCTTATGCTTTCGATGAAGTTGATTAAAGAAATGAGTCTTCTGACTAATTTAAACATAACCTAAATCCTGTGTAATTGTCTGTTCCTGTAACTATACTTACAACTAAAAAACAGTGAGAACAGACAATTACAAAAATCTAACAGCAGTAAGAATTTAGTAAAAAATTATAGTATCAATTTAATCCGAAGCTTTTTGAATAAACGTAGTGAAACACTTACAAATTTTACAGAAAAAGCAGTTTCTAACTTGACCATTAACCAGTGTAAATTTAAATTATTTTTAGGGTATGCTCTTGTGGCTGTTATCAGTTAAACATTAAAGTTCTAATTTCATCATTATCTGATAGCACGCTTATCTTAAAAATCAGATTTCTGCAAAAATATCCAGCTTAAATGATTTTTCACAGTAATGGCATTGTAAAATAGTCTGACCCTGTCTTTCAGATAAATGAAAGGATGAGGTAACCGGTTCATTATGGCTAATGCAGTTAGAATTAGGACAAATGAATAATCCGTGTATAGATGAAGGTAAAGACATTTTGGTTTTTTGGACCACTTTATAGTCTGCAATGACATTAATGGTCGCATTAGGCGCAAAAATAGCCAGCCGATTTACTTCCTGTTCATTAAACTGACGGTGCTCTATCTTAATTAAATCTTTCAGCCCCATCATTTTGCTGGGTAAATTAAAACCTACTGCAATACGCACTTTACTGGCAAATAAATTGAGCGACTTAATAATCTTAACTCCCTGAGTAGCAGGAATATGATCAATCACCACTCCATCTTTTATCGCTTCTACCTGCAAGCTTTTACCATTTCCTGGTTTTAAATCTGTTGAGTCGTAATCGGACAAAATTATCTCCTCAATTTCCACATTAAACTATTTTGTTCAAAACTAATGCTAGTAAAGACATACGTGCATAGACGCCATTTTCTGCTTGTTGAAAATAACAGGCAAAAGGTGTTTCATCTACATCAGGGGCAATTTCATCAACACGCGGCAAAGGATGTAACACCCGCAATGAAGGTTTTGCCTTTGTTAACATCGCTTTATCTAAAATATAACGTGCTGCAATATATTTATACTCTGTTTCGTCAAAGCGTTCTTTTTGAATGCGGGTCATGTAAAGAATATCTGTTTCATGCAATATTGATTCAATTGAATATACCTGCTCATAACAGATATTGCGCTGATCTAACAGACTGAGAAGATATTCAGGCATCGCCAGTTCTTCTGGTGAAATAAAAATAAACTGTGTATTAAAAAGTGATAATGCCTGTACCAGCGAGTGAACTGTGCGACCATATTTTAAATCACCTGCAAGAGCAACTGTGAGATTGTCAAGTCTTCCATGACACTCATAAATAGTGAATAAATCCAGCAATGTTTGTGTTGGATGTTGATTGGCACCATCGCCACCGTTAATGACCGGTACTGAGGAAAATTGTGCGGCCAGCCGTGCAGCACCTTCCTTAGGATGTCTGATAATTAATGCATCCGTATAGGAAGAAATAATTTTTATAGAGTCAGCCAGCGTTTCTCCTTTTTTCAAAGAAGTATTAACCCCGTTATCAAACCCGATTGTTGTTCCACCGAGTTTACGAACTGCCACTTCAAAAGAGAGTTTTGTTCTGGTCGAAGGCTCAAAGAAACAGCTTCCGATTATTTTACCTGACAACAATGAACATATTTTTTGTCGTTTAATTTTTTCAATTGTCATGATAATAAATTCAAGCATTTCACGACTCATGTCAGAGATAGAAATGATATGCTGCTGATACAGAGCGTTATTGGTCTTGTTATCCATACAGATAAATTTATACCTTCAGTTACTGGTTTAACACCTAAGGTTTCGGTCTATAATTGAAAATACTATTTTTTTGAGTACAACGAATATCCCTGTACTCCAATTTAAAGTTAAAAAAACAACAACAGCATGTACCTGTGTCCGGTTTGCTAAATCAGGGTACACTGCCAAAAAACAGTGCTATCTGCTTAACATTAAACGACGATGTATTTCATAATGCTGTTTTTAAAAATCTGCTTATTGCGGCATTACATTTTTAACACAGGTGCTGTTTATCATTTTCTACTTTGTATTGTAATGATGTTTTACAATGCTTTTATTTCCTCTATTTGCTTTTTTAATTTGTGCTGATCGGCTTGTGCTTTATGTAACTTCATTTTTTCTTTTTCAACAACAGCAGCAGGTGCTTTACTAATGAAGTGATCATTTGATAGCTTAACCGACAAACGGTTTATCTCATTTTCAAGTTTGTCGTACTCTTTGCAGAGCCGCTGCGTTTCAGCTGCTTTGTCAATGAATCCGCTGACCGGAACCATAACTTCCAGCGAGCCCGCCAGGCGAGTAATACATACAGATGCCGTCTCGTTTTTATCTGTCAGGCGGACAGAGGAGAGTTTGGCTATTTTTTTCAGCAGTTCTTCATTGAGTGTTAAGCGTTGCTTATCGGCTGCTGTTACATTGCGCAACCATACTTCAAGCAATTTGCCTGGTGCAATATCTGCTTCACGACGAATCGTTCTTACAGCACTAACAATCTCTTGTAACCAGATGATGTCTGTTTCAGCATCAGCATCCGTTAATGTTTCATCTGCTTCAGGATAAGGCTGCAGCATTAAACTGTCACCACTTTTTTTCACCGTGTTTTTTACTTTTTGCCAAATCTCTTCAGTTATAAATGGAATAAACGGATGCATAATGCGCAGGACTGTTTCCAGTACGTTAATTAATGTATAACGTGTTCCGCGCAGCTGTGCTGCAGGGCTTTGTTTATCCCATAATACCGGTTTTGATAACTCCAGATACCAGTCACAGTATTCATGCCAGACAAAATCATAGATTCTCTGGCTAACGTGATCAAAGCGGAAACTTTCCATTGCCTTGTGGACTTGCGTAATCATCTGCTGTAAACGTGACATAATCCAGCGGTCAGCCACACTGAGTATTACCTCTTCTGCACCGAATCCACAGTCATGATCTTCTGTGTTCATCAGAACATAACGGGACGCATTCCAAAGTTTGTTGCAAAAATTACGATAGCCTTCCAGACGGTTCATATCCCAGTTCAGATCCCGTCCGGTTGAAGCCAGTGAATAGAGTGTATAGCGCAGCGCATCGGTACCATAAGAGGCAATACCCTGTGGATACTCTTTACGGGTTTGTCTGGCGATTTTTTCTGCCATCTGTGGTTGCATCAGATTGGTCGTTCGTTTATTAATCAGTGCTTCATGGCTAATGCCATCTATCATATCCAGTGGATCAAGCACATTGCCTTTACTTTTGGACATTTTTTGTCCATGTTCATCTCTTATCAGTCCATGCATATAAATATATTTAAAAGGAACTTCCGCTTCACCGGTCTCATCTTTAAGCAGATAAAGTGACATCATAATCATTCTAGCAACCCAGAAAAAGATGATATCAAAGCCTGTGACCAGGACATCAGAGGGATGAAAAGTTTTTAAGCGTTCAGTCTTTTCTGGCCAACCCAGGGTAGCAAAAGTCCACAAAGCAGAAGAAAACCAGGTATCAAAAACATCGTCATCCTGTTTTAGTACGACCTGTTCATCAAGCCCATACTTTTCGCGGACTTTTGCTTCATTGTCTGCAACATAGACATGTCCTGCTTCGTCATACCAAGCAGGGATACGGTGCCCCCACCACAGCTGACGGGAAATACACCAGGGCTGAATATTACGCATCCATGAAAAATAACTATTTTCATACTGTTGTGGTACAAACTTAATTTTACCGTCTTCAACCGCTTTAATAGCCGGATCTGCCAATATTTCAGTATTGATAAACCACTGATCTGTTAGTAAAGGCTCTATGATAACGCCTGAACGATCACCATAAGGTATATTCAGCTGATGATCTTGTGTGCTTTCCAGCAAGCCAGTCTCATCAAGCGCCACAATAATTTTGTTGCGTGCCTCAAAACGCTCCAGATGACAAAATACGGAGGGTAGTTTAGTATCAATTTTTGTGCATGGACTGCCATCAACATTGAAAATCTGCGCCTGTGAAGCAATTTTTGCATCTGGTGTCATTACGTTAATTAACGGAAGATCATGTCGCTTGCCTACTTCATAATCATTAAAATCATGAGCGGGTGTAATCTTAACACATCCGGTGCCAAATTCACGATCTACAAATTCGTCAGCAATTATCGGGATAATTCGGTCTGTAAGGGGTGACTGAACCTGATGACCAATTAAATCTTGATAACGTGCATCCTGAGGATGAACTGCCACAGCACTGTCACCTAGAATAGTTTCTGGTCGGGTGGTTGCAATAACAAGATAATCTTTTCCTTCACTGGTTTTACTATGACCAGCCAGCGGATAGCGGAAGTGCCATAAAGATCCGCTTTGTTGTTTATTTTCCACTTCAAGATCAGAAATAGCGGTTTTTAATTTTGAATCCCAGTTCACTAACCGTTTACCCCGATAGGCAAGTCCTGCTTCATATAATTTTATGAATGCTGTCCGAACTGCTTTTGACAGATTTGGATCCATGGTAAAACAAGCTGTCTCCCAGTCGACTGAATTACCCAAACGACGCATTTGTTTGGTGATAAGATCACCTGACTGGTCTTTCCATTCCCATATTTTTTGTATAAAAGCATCTCTGCCCAGGTCGTGGCGTGTTTTACCTTCTTCATGGTTTAGCTTGCGTTCTACTACCATCTGTGTCGCAATGCCTGCATGATCTGTGCCCATTTGCCATAATGTATTTTTGTTTTTCATTCTCTGATAACGGACCAAGGCATCCATGATGACCTGTTGAAACGCATGCCCCATATGCAGACTACCGGTTACATTAGGCGGTGGAATCATAACAGAATAAGGTTCCCCCTTACCGGAAGGAGAGAAGTAACCGTTATCTTCCCAAAATTGGTACCATTGATTTTCAATGGCATGCGGATCGTATTTTTTTTCCATAGAAAAATTCTTATACAGTAAGTGGTTTAACAAATATAGAATGTATCACAAATTACCTGGATGTTTTGAATTGTTACAAATCTGGTGTTAATCATGCTGTTTCCCATTAACGTGTTTGTAAAATTACTAACGAGTATGTATTCTTCAGTACAAGCTGAATTATTGCCAGGTTAATCTGTTTTTGTTTATCTCATATCCGTCCAGGTTGCTTTTGATTTAATCCCGCTACAATTATATAGAGATTGCAGATATTTTAAACAAAAAATTTTAATCTGGCTGCTTTGCATAAGGTCTTTTTATGGCTAATATGCGAAGGACAAATGATTATATTATCTGAGAAAAAATATCCAAAAAAGAAAAAGTATGCTATTTATAATTAGGTTTAACCAGACAGTTATGTGAATGCTATCATTGTTTTATATAGAAAAAGTGCGTTGAAAAATACGATATCGGCGCCAGGGTCTGCTGATGTTTTGTCATTTTTTGTGAAAGCTGAGCAATATGATAAAACGTCAACAGACCCTAAAAAAACAAATAGTTCAATAACTGCAAATAAGGTCTGTTTTTGTTGTAAATTGTTAATTTTGAAAGTTAAAAAATATCAACACAGTCGTTTGTATTGTAAGCTTTTTAAAAACCCTATAGCGACTACTCACAAAAATGATTATTTTTGCTTTTCACTGAAGTTAGCAGTATTTATAAGCAGGAAAAAACATGTATCCGAAACCGGTACAGAAAAATTAAATGGGTGAGCGAACAGGTTTATTTTATGTATATTAGGACATTATCTATATTTCTGATAAAGTACTATATTTGAAAGCTCAGTGCTCATTACAAATAAAAAAAGTTAATATCTGCATGGGTAAAAATTAACGGGTAAAAAAGTACGATATGTTGGTGTACTCAAGCGGTAATTTTTATATGCAGTCTTTTATTTATTGTAAACGAGCTCTGGCGTTAATGAATTATCTTTCTATATTGTTTTGACTTCCTGGCAAGGCACTAATATAAGGTAATGGCAAATTCAAAATAATTTTATCCATGAGACAAAGGGATTAATAAATGAAATTTACAAAAATTGCGGATCGTCGGCGAAGTTGCGATCGCCCGCCAG
>JAPORK010000528.1 GCA_026710285.1 Endozoicomonadaceae bacterium
CTTCACAAAGCGTTTAACTTCGGAAGAGATTATCATACCAATTATCAATGTAAGAGGCAAGAACCTCTAAAAAAATATTTCTTTCACAACAGAAAAATATGAACTCTGTGAGGGCTGGAACTGCCAATTGGCAGAGAGTTCCTTCTACCCGATAAAAAAGTGGCTAAAAGACAGCTTTAGGGAGGGGAGGATAGTAAAATCAAATTCTGGATAAGGGTTGCAGGGAAGCGATGAGCATGGAGAATAACTGTTAAAGTAGCAAACGAACGTCACCTAACTAAAATGTTTCACAGATGCTTTTAAAAAAATCGCAGCGGTTACACGCCACTTTTGAACTATTGTAAAAACATCGATGGATATAGCTTAATAAAACAAAACCAATACCCGCCAGTCAGGAAACTGATGCGGGAAAAGGTTTGTTTTAAAGGTATTAATTACCCGATAATGCTTTTATTTTAGCATTCAGGCGGCTTTTATGACGCGCTGCTTTATTTTTATGAATAATGTTTTTTCTGCTCATGCGATCAATGATCGGTACTGCTGCTGTATATGCAGTTTTAGCTGTTTCAACATCTTTAGCTTCAATTGCAGCGACAACCTTTTTTATCATGGTACGAACCAGTGAACGCTGGCTGTTATTGAGACCACGACGCACCACAGCCTGGCGTGTGCGTTTTCTTGCAGACGGAGAGTTTGCCACTCGTTATAACTCCTCAGTTAACAAAAATATTTGTTTTATAATCCAATATAAATATGCTTTGAACAATAATTGAACATATAAAATTTTCACAATAAAAATGGCAATAATTATACTTCAATGCACAAAAAAAACATAAGCATTATTTATCATGCAATTCATATGTTGTTATCGTGTACCAGTTACATTGTAAATATCTATGAAAATATTGTCTTCAAAGCTTTAAATAAGAGTATACCTTCATTAAGCGATCGACCTAATGAAGATATGTTTATCCACGAAAGATGACATCCATACACACAAAGTTGCATGAAACGCTATTTTTCGCTCTCTAAAGCATTTTTTGCCATATCAGCAATTTGTGCAAAGGCTTCTTTTTTGTGTACAGCCATATCAGCTAACATTTTACGGTCAATTTCAATCTCAGTTTTTTTCAGTCCATTCATTAGACGGCTGTATGAAAGACCATTGTCACGGGCTGCTGCATTAATTCGGGTAATCCATAATGCGCGAAACTGACGCTTGCGCTGGCGACGGTCACGATAAGCATACTGACCAGCTTTAATGACAGCCTGCTTTGCTACACGGAACACACGCGAACGCGCACCATAGTAACCTTTAGCCTGCTTTAAAATTTTCTTATGACGACGGTGTGCAACTACACCACGTTTTACACGGGCCATTTTAAAAGCTCCTCAAAATAATTCTGACAATTGATTAAATTTATATCTGAGCCAACATACGGGCAACAAGAGGCTTGTCAGCAGCGCTGACCATTTGCACACCACGTAAATTCCGTTTACGTTTTGTGGTCATTTTTGTCAGAATATGACTTTTGAAAGCATTTTTACGTTTAAAACCATTTGCTGTTTTTTTAAAACGCTTACTGGCTCCACTTTTGGTTTTCATCTTTGGCATTTAAATAATACTCCGCATTTATGCACAATGTTCATCTGTTTTTCATTGTGCATGGTAAAGGTTTAATATTTTCCTTACAACAAATCAGTTGATTTTAATGATCAGGAAACGTCAGAAGGTGCTGTTGCTACCTTCTTTTTTTTGGGAGCTAAAACCATGACGAGTTGCCGACCTTCCATTTTAGGATGCTGTTCAACCACACCGTATTGTTCCAAATCTGCTTCGATTCGTTTTAACAGTGTCATTCCCAGCTCCTGGTGAGCCATTTCTCGTCCTCTGTATCGCAAAGATACTTTGGTTTTGTTCCCATCTTCAAGGAAACGGATCAGGTTGCGTAGTTTTACCTGATAATCTCCTTCTTCAGTGCCTGGTCGAAATTTAATTTCCTTGACCTGAATAATGGTCTGTTTTTTCTTCGCCAGCGCTTTTTGTTTTTTTATCTCATACAAGTACTTTCCATAGTCCATCACTTTGCACACAGGTGGTTCTGCGTTACCACCAAGCTGCACTAAATCAAGATTCGACTGTCTGGCTTGTTCCAGAGCCGTCTGTAATGGTACTATGCCGACCTGTTCACCGCTTTCATTAATAAGGCGAACTTCGCGTGCACGAATATTCTCGTTAACAGGCGCAACCACCGTATGGCGATCGCGCGGACTAGAGCGTCTAATTGGTTAATCCTCCCAAATAAATAATCTAAATGCGACCCGGTTTGCTGATTTCAGCCTGGAGTTGGCGAATAAACTCTTCAACAGGTACAGGTCCCATATCTTTACCTGAGCAAGTTCTGACTGCCACCTGGTTGCTAACCATCTCTTTATCTCCAACTACCAAGAGATAAGGAATACGTTCTAAAGTACTTTGACGAATTTTATAGCTGATTTTTTCATTTCTCAAGTCAGAAAAGACTCTAAAAGAAAATTTTTTCAACTTTTTCTCAATTTTTCGTGCATATTCAGATTGTTTTTCAGTGATTGTTAGTATAGCAGCCTGATAAGGTGCAAGCCATACCGGAAATCGACCTTCATAATGCTCAATGAGAATACCGATAAAACGTTCAAATGAACCGAGTATTGCTCGATGGAGCATGACCGGCGTTTTTTTTTCACCTTGTTCATCAACATATTCAGCCTTTAAGCGACCAGGCATAGAAAAATCCACCTGTATTGTACCACATTGCCATATACGGCCAATACAATCTTTTAATGAAAATTCAATTTTTGGTCCATAAAATGCACCCTCTCCCGGTAACTCCTGCCACTGAATACCCTTATTATTCAGTGCCTCAGCCAGCGCTGTTTCTGCTTTATCCCATACTTCATCAGAACCCACACGTTTTTCAGGACGAGTTGAAAGCTTATAAAGCAGATCTTCTCTTTTAAATCCAAAGTCAGTGTAAACTTCATGCAACATGTCTATAAAAGCACTGACTTCCTGCTGAATTTGTTGCTCTTCTACAAAAATATGTGCATCGTCCTGCGTAAATCCTCTCACCCGCATAAGACCATGCAGCGCACCAGAAGGTTCATTGCGCAAACAGGAGCCAAACTCAGCCAGTCGCAACGGAAGATCTCTGTAGCTACGTATCCCTTGTCTGAATATCTGCACATGGCACGGACAGTTCATTGGTTTAATGGCGTATTGCCGGTCTGCTGAAACCACAGAAAACATATCCTCACCAAACTTATCAGCATGACCTGATTGCTGCCACAAAGAATAATCCACCAGTTGCGGCGTTCTGATTTCCTGATAGCTGTGCGCTTTCTGTTTTTCACGCATGTAGTCTTCTATAATGCGGTACAGTGCGTATCCTTTGGGATGCCAGAAAATTTGTCCGGGCGCTTCTTCCTGCACATGAAACAGATTCAGCTGCTTACCAATGCGACGATGATCTCTTTTTTCTGCCTCCTCCAGACGGCGGAGGTAAGCGTTGAGTGCTTTTTTATCTTGCCATGCCGTGCCATAAATCCGTGTCAGCATTTTGTTTGAACTGTCTCCCCGCCAATAAGCTCCGGCCAGGCGTGTTAGTTTAAACGCTTTAAGAAATCGGGTGTTTGGAACATGGGGACCCCGGCACATATCGACATATTCTTGATGATAGTACAAGCCAACCTCTTTGACTGAAGCATCAAAAGAATCAATAATCTCAATTTTATAATGCTCATTACGATCTGCAAAAATCTGCCTTGCTTCAGCCACCGGTGTCCATTTTTTGATAACGTCATAATCCTGATTAATCAATGACTTCATTCGTTCTTCTATGGACTCAAGATCTTTAGGGGTCAGCGGTGTGGTGGTTTCAATATCGTAATAAAATCCATTTTCAATCACCGGACCTATCGCCATTTTGGCATCGGGATATAACTGTTTAACCGCATGACCGATTAAATGCGCACAGGAATGGCGGATAATCTCCAGACCCGCCTGATCCTTTGCTGTAATTAGAGTCAGCTCAGCATCGGAATCAATGGTTTCACAAGCATCTTTTAATTCTTCATTCACTGTTCCGGCCAATGTTGCTTTAGCAAGACCTGAACCTATCGTTTGAGCAACCTCCATGATGGTGACCGGACCAAAAAATTCTCGTGTACTTTTATCTGGCAGGGTAATAACTGGCATTCTTTAAACCTGATTTTATAAAAATTTTGACATTGACAGCTCGTACAGTTGTCTGAGTAGTCATTCAATATAGGGATTGCGTTATAAAGGCTACATCCCGCACTGGTCTTCAGATAATTTAAAGTAAAGCATTATACAATGAATACACAAATTTCGAAAACTCTTTTTTGATAAATAAAATATTTTTTGTAAATTAAATTATTTTTTCGATGTCATACAGAGTATACTCAATGTCTTTGTTAAAGGTTCAGCTGCCTGTTAATTGCAACCGCAGAATCAACATGCACTGCATAATTGTAAATATAACAAGGTAATAATGTACGTATAGTCTAAATTAAGATGTTTAATAAAATTTTTTAAATGAACGTATATCAGCTGAAATAGTTTGAAAAACATCTGAACTGTTGATTGTAAACTTAAAAAAGCAGTAATATACACAACGTAAGAGATAATGACAACGCTTCTTTATAGATAGTGAGAACCCACCAAATGACAGAGCAAAAAAAACACGCGCGTCTATTAATTTTAGGTTCCGGACCTGCCGGATACACAGCGGCTATATATGCAGCCCGCGCCAACCTGAATCCACTGTTGGTAACGGGAATGCAAATGGGAGGACAGCTAACCACCACAACAGATGTAGATAACTGGCCTGGCGACAATAACGGAGTTCAGGGACCTGAGTTAATGGAACGCATGAAGCAACATGCAGAACGTTTTGATACTGAAATTATTTTTGATCATATCCGTCATGCAGATCTTTCACAAAAACCTTTCCTTCTTAAAGGGGATGACATAACTTACACCTGCGATGCTTTAATTATCGCAACAGGTGCCAGTGCACGCTACTTAGGACTGGAAAGTGAAGAACATTATAAGGGGAAAGGTGTTTCAGCCTGTGCAACCTGTGACGGTTTCTTTTATAGAAATAAACCGGTGTTGGTTGTTGGTGGTGGTAATACTGCCGTTGAAGAGGCGCTGTATCTGGCCAACATTGCTTCAAAGGTTACGTTGGTTCACCGCCGTGAAACTTTCCGTGCTGAAAAATTTTTACAGGGTAAGCTAATGGAGCGCGTAGAGCAGGGAAAGATTGAACTGGTACTTAACGCAGTGCTGGATGAAGTTTTAGGAGATGACGCTGGTGTAACCGGTGCCCGCGTCAAAAATGTACTCAACGATAAATGTCAGGATATTCCTGTAGATGGAATATTCATTGCTATTGGGCATTTACCTAATACACAACTTTTTGAAAACCAGCTTGAAATGCGTAATGGTTACATCACCGTAACAGGTGGGTCTGAAGGTAATGCTACAGAAACTTCCGTCAAAGGTGTATTTGCCAGTGGAGATGTAGCAGATCATGTTTATCGGCAGGCGGTTACATCAGCCGGTAGCGGATGCATGGCAGCACTGGATGCAGAACGTTTTCTTGATAATGAATAATATACAGAGCCGGTGAACATATGCCTGAAGAAAAACAGCTGATGTTGCTTCAGGCAGGTTCTTCTGCCAATCAGATTCTTTTGCTGAACCAATTAAGTAAACACTGTGCTTTTTTATCAGTTAACTTATCAGTCTGGTCTTTTTTCTGGTTGAAAGATAGTATATTATTAAGGAATATTAGGTAGAACGAGGTTTTCTCTTTGTTGAACGGCTCACAGCTCTCGTTGGGTTTATTATTAGGTCTGCTGGTTGCGTTGATACTTTTATCCGCCTTTTTTTCCAGTGCAGAAACAGCAATGATGGCGCTTAACCGCTATAAAATAAGGCATAAGGCTAAGCTTGGAAACAGAGCAGCTATACGCGTTGGCAAGCTACTGAAAAGAACTGACCATCTGTTAAGTATCATTCTCATTGCTAATAACTTTATTAATATTCTCGTCTCCTCCCTGGCCACCATGATTGCACTGCGCCTTTTTGGTGATGCAGGCATCTTTATTGCAACAATCGCACTGACATTTTCACTACTAATTTTTGGAGAAGTAACGCCAAAGATGGTGGCAACCATGTATCCTGAACGCCTGGCATTAATCGCTTCTTTTCCCCTGAAATTACTAATAAAAATTATTTATCCTTTTATGATGATTATCAACGGGATTTCAACTGGTTTAATACGTCTGATGGGTATCAATCCACAAAATGCTCAACAAGATCATTTGAGTCAGGAAGAATTAAGAACACTTGTGCATGAATCGGGTAGCCGCCTGACTCAAAAGCGCCAGGGTATGCTGCTTGGTGTACTTGATTTAGACGCCATAGATGTTGATCAGATTATGACGCCAAGAAATGAAATTACTGGTATCGACCTTGATGATGATATTGACACTATTGTAAAAACAATGCAGAAAATTCAACACACCCGCCTGCCTGTTTACCGGGGAGATATCAATAACGTTATCGGTGTTTTGCATATGCGCAATACGGCTCAAATGGTTGGCAGCAGGATAGTGACAAAAAAAGCAATTGAACAAGCAATGTCTTCTCCTTACTATGTGCCTGAAGGCACTTCTTTACACACACAACTTTACAATTTTCAAAAAGAAAAACATCGGCTGGCCATGGTGGTGGATGAATATGGCGATATTCAGGGGTTGGTGACACTGGAAGATATACTTGAAGAGATCGTTGGTAAATTTACAACAGATGTAGAAACTAAAGAGAGTGATATTACCCTTTATGCTGATGGTAACACCCTCATCAAGGGAGCTGCCAATATACGCGAGATCAACAAAACACTAAACTGGGATTTACCCTGTGACGGACCTAAAACACTGAATGGTTTGATTACTGAAACTTTAGAAGATATTCCTGAAGGATTGGCTTGTGTAGAAATAGGTGATTATCAGATTGAAATTCTAGAGCTGGCTGAAAATAAAGTAAAAAGTGCAAAAGTCTCAGTTCGCAATAAACAACAGAGTAAAAAATATGACTAAGAGACAGCGGAATGACTGGGGTTTATTTTAGCATCAGTCGATTAAAAGCAAGGATTTTTATTATGTCAGCCAAAAACTCTAGGTCAGAATTTATGTATAAAAGATAGCCTTGGAAACCCCGGTCGGAGTTTTTGATTTAATAAATAACAATAAACGCACCTGTATCCAGTTGGCGTATGGTTGATAACAAATCTTTTCTGCTCACTTTTGTATTAAACAATGGTTTTCCATTATTTTTCAAGGCACATACCTAAAAAGTTAACCTGGTTAAATCAATACCAATGACTTTAATATTCATCATGGACACTCCTCTTTAGATGAAACATATAAGTATCTCATTTTGGCGCAGTTGACGCCGATAGCGAGGTTTCCATCTCATCAAGTATCTGCGGTATGTATAATCTTATAGAAAATACACTGTAAATATCAACTCCAGGCTTTCGCCATTACCCTTTCCAGTCCTGTTGTCATGACTGGTTTATCTTCTCTTTATGCCGAAGACCGTAACTGAATATACCAACCTTTTTGACATAAAATCGTGGGCTGAGCCTGTCGAAGCCCGGCTGTTTTGTCCTCTGGGCTTCGACAGGTTCAACCCACGGTGCAGTAAAGATTAGTATATTCAGCAGAAAATAAACCTGCGAATAAAAATCAAAGT